>JANNNF010000205.1:0-3299 GCA_031398405.1 Rhodobacterales bacterium
CCAGCCGCGCGCGGGCAAATTCCAGCCCACGTGGGCCGATGCGAGGTTGAAGGAAACTGACAATCGGGCGCAACCAGTTGGGCATCCGGCGCAACGGCATACCGCCTGCCGCGCGGGCGGTGTTTTCCATAAAGCCTTTGACGGCGGAGGTGCGGCTGCCTTTGTCGGTGAGGGGTTTTGTGGTCAGGTGGGGTTGGATGAGGGACAGGAGTTTGGCTCCTCGGTCGTTCCTTACAATCAGCCATTGGTCGCCATCGCCGCCCATGTAACCCACGGTAATGTCGGCCAGACGGTTGGTGTAATCGACGCAGGTTTTGCAGGTCATCGGAAAGAAATCGGGGGGCAACTGGCTGATCGGCAATTGCAGAAAGGGGATGAAGCGGGGCTTGCGGCCATCGTCAAAGCGCAGTTCCACCCGGAAATCGGCGCGGAATTCAAGATAACTGATAGTTTCGGGCTGCGCGTCCAGCAGGTTCAGGAAAGTATGGAAATTCTGCGTGGTGGTGTTGTCAGAACAAGGCGTGCCTATGACGTAGATGCGGTCGAAATCGAGTTGTTTTTCCAATGCGCGCAGGGCGTAGACTTGACAGGGAATACCGATCAGCGCAACGCGGCGGTGGCCTGCGGCGCGAGCCGGTTCCAGCAGGGCAAGGGTGGGGCCGTAGCCCATGCGCATGCCGCGCACCTGCGCCAGATCTGCGGGACTGGTTACTATCACCGGCAGGGGTTTCCATTTGTCGGCAGGGTCTGGGGCCACGGTCAGCACCGCATCCACCGCCCCGGTTTCCAGCAATCGGGCGGCAAGGGCGGTGGTGATCCCCGTCCATTGCGCTCCGGGGGCGGGTGGCGACAGGCGCGCGCGAAGCATGGTTTGCATCGGGCCAAAAAACGCTTCATCGCCCTTTGTGGGGTCGGCTTGGCGGCCATGTGTCTGCGTTTCCAACCGGGGATAGTCGGGCGCGATAAACTGGCAAGCCTTGCCACAATCCTTGCCATCGCCCAACCTGCTGACACCGCAATCGGTGCAAAGGCCGGGGCGGGCCTGGCCCGAAAGGCGTGGGGCTGTGAGGCCGTAGGGAGAATGGTCGTTCATGCTGGCTCCGGACCTGTCGTGCAAAAGATAGCACTGTCAGATTTATTTGACAGGGGGTGTCCGTTCCGGTTTTCGGACCCTTACCTTTCCACCAACTCCACCCGGCGGTTGATGGCGCGGCCTGCGTCGGTGCTGTTGGACGCAAGGGGCGACAGGGGGCCGACGCCTGCAGGGATGGCGCGGTCCGACCCAAGGCCTGCGCGGCGGGTCAGGTCGCCCACGACGGCGGCAGCGCGGGCCTGGGACAGGGTCAGGTTGGCTTCGTAGGTGCCTACACTGTCGGTGTGGCCGACGATGTACACGTTAAGGCCCGGATTGTCGGTCAGCAACTTGGCCATTTCGTTCAGTGCCGGGGTGGCCTTGGGCGCCAGCGTCGCGGTGCCGAATTCGAAATACACATTGTCCAGCGCGATATGCCCATCCTCGGTAAGGCCCTTGGCCATCTCAGCGGCGTTGGTCATCCGGGCCTGCAGGCCGGCTGCGGTGATCACGTCCAGATGGGAGATGGCGCGGTTCGCCACCTCGGGAAACTGTTCGTTGCTGTTGAAAGCCGTATATAATCCGACATGGATCGTGCCATCCGCCGATTGCAGGGCGGTGTATCGTTCGTCGAAGTAGCTGCCAAACGCCTGCCCCGAGATGTTGCGGATGTTTTTCAGATGCCGGTTCGTCGGGTTTATCACCGTCTTGCCCAACAGCGCGTTAGGGCTGCCACAGTCTCGGCCCACGCAACTGAACAAGGTTTTATAACCAGCAGCGGTCAGCGCATCGGTATAGTTGCGGGCCATATCTTCGGCGCTGGTGTCTGGTGGGCTGACGTAAAGACGGCGCAGGGCTGTGCCTTCAACCAGCATAGTGGGGGTGCCTGCGCGGGCGTAAGGCCCGGTTGGCAAGTCATAGCTGCGGTGGCCGTCATCCGCCGCCCCGATCAGGCAGGCACCGGCGTAGATCGGCAGACCGGGGATATCGGTAAAGCCGGGAAGGGCGGGGCATTGGGCGTAGGCCGGGGTGGCAAGGCAAAGGGCAAAGAAAAGCGCGCGCATGGGAAAACACCTGTCTATGGCAAAGAACGGCGACAGGGTAGGCGCGCAGGTGCCGCTACGGCAAGCGAAAGCTTTGGGCGTATCGATGCGGTCTGGCCGCAGGGGAAAGGATGGGTTGGCAGCCCGGCAGGCGGTGATGCCGTCTGCCGGGTCTATGATCAGTTGCCCAGAATCGTCGGCAGGCGCAGGCCTTGCTCTTTGGCGCAGTCAATGGCCGTCTCATACCCCGCGTCGGCATGACGCCAGACGCCGGAGGCCGGGTCATTCCACAGTACGCGCTCCAGCCGTTTGGCCGCATCGTCGGTGCCATCGGCCACAATCACCACGCCAGAGTGCTGCGAGAAGCCCATGCCGACCCCGCCGCCGTGGTGCAGGGAAACCCATGTGGCCCCCGAGGCGGTGTTGACCAGCGCGTTCAGCAGCGGCCAGTCGGACACCGCATCGGAGCCGTCTCTCATGCTTTCGGTTTCACGGTTGGGCGAGGCGACGGAGCCTGAGTCAAGGTGATCGCGGCCAATGACGATGGGGGCTTTCAACTCGCCCGACTTGACCATCTCATTGAACATAAGGCCTGCGCGGTGGCGATCCCCAAGGCCGATCCAGCAGATGCGGGCGGGCAGGCCTTGGAAGGCGATGCGGTCGGCTGCCATATCCAGCCAGCGGTGCAGGTGGTCATTATCCGGAAACAGCTTTTTCATTGCGGCATCGGTTTTGTAGATATCTTCCGGGTCGCCGGACAGCGCTACCCAGCGAAACGGGCCGATGCCTTTGCAGAACAACGGGCGAATGTAGGCGGGGACGAAACCGGGGAAGGCGAAGGCGTTTTCCAGGCCTTCTTCGAGGGCAACTTGGCGGATGTTGTTCCCGTAATCCAAGGTCGGAACACCTGCGTTCCAGAAATCAACCATCGCGGCGACATGGGTGCGCATAGAGGCTCGGGCGGCCTTTTGTACCGCTGCCGGGTCGGTTTCCTGTTTGGCGCGCCATTCGGCGACGTTCCAGCCCTGCGGCAGGTAGCCGTGCAGGGGATCGTGCGCCGAAGTTTGGTCGGTGACGATATCGGGACGCGCGGTGCCCGCCTTCATCCGCTTGACCAGTTCGGGGAACACATCCGCGGCGTTACCCAGCAGGCCCACCGACTTGGCTTCGCCCTTGGCGGTCCA
>JANNNF010000210.1:0-1928 GCA_031398405.1 Rhodobacterales bacterium
AGAAGTGCCGAACTGGCCGAAAACGCGCTAATTTGGGCGGCGTATCCCTGATAAACAGCGACGCCCCCACAGAGTTTGCGCTGTCGAAAAGGTTGGCCAAGACACGAGCAACGATAGCGACATATGCCGTCCTGGTCACGCTTGATCGTTTGGCGCGGCACCGTCTCGTCAACATGTCTCCGAAATCCAGATCAGCTTATTGCCCGATCCAACCCAGAAATGAGTGTCCGACAATGAAATTCACCCCCCTTGTCATTGCGACCATTCTTGCCTGTTCGGCAGCGCCGTCAGTCGAAGCACGCGTGTCCTTTCCAGATTCCGCAATTTCCACTTTGACCGCAACAGCCACCGTCGATGCCCAGATCATCCAGATAGAGGCTAACAAGGGAAAAGGTGGTGAAAAAAAGAAGGCTAAGAAGGTCCAGAAGAAATCCGATCACGGCAAGGACAGCAAAAAATATCTTAAGGTCAAGCGATCAAAGAATGATCGGGTGCGGGACGCAGACGCAATCCTGGCCATTCGCGCCCCGGAAGGTCGCGACATGAAAGTGCTGCTTGGATCCTTGCCGCTGGCCCTCCTGGGCTCCAGCGTTGTCTTCGCCGACGTGCCTGAAGATGAGCTTTTGACATATCGCAATTGTCCACCCGGCCTCGCAAAGAAGGACCCACCCTGTGTGCCCCCGGGGCTTGCGAAAAAGGGCGTGACGTATGAGGAATGGGTCACCTACGACGAGAAACGCCTTGACGACATCTACCTCGACCATCGCAGCGGGTACTTGGATCAGGATGCTATCCTTGACGAAGATACTCTGTTGCTCGACTCAACTCAGATCGCTTCACTTTATGGATTGCGCCCCGCAGCCGCTGGAACGCGCTATGGGTTGATTGATGGCCAGCCTGTGTTGCTGACGGACGAAGACAATAGGTCACTGCTGTCGATCCGTGACCTTGATCAGGCTGTAAACCTGCCAGCTGGCCTTCTTGTGTCGCCTACGGCTGCGCTTACACAAGACGAATTGCGTCAGACATACAACTTGCCCATCCTTGATCCGGGATACAACTATGCGGTCGTGAATGGCGAACTGGTGACTCTGGAGGACAGTGCCTTTGAGGCCCTGCAGTTGATCCGGATCGCACGGGCCGTATTCTGATTGTACATCCGATGTGTTTAGCGGGATCTCGTTTGCGTTTCCGGCGTTGCTTTAAGGGATGCCGGAAACGCGGCAGGAGGCGAGAATAAGTATGAGTAATGATCCAGATCGTCAGACTGACGGTCACCAAGTAAAGAATGACGAACAGCAAAGCACTGACCCGAGCCTTCGTGAAGCGAGCCGCAGCTTTGGCATTGCGCTGTGGCGTGCAGTTTCCAAGATTTCGCACCGTGTCTGGATCGGTCTGTTGCACTATCTGCAAATGGCTTCCGTTGGAGCTATTCGCATATTCAGAACAGTTGATGCCAAGTGGCGCGCGGCACTTGCCCAACGTGCGACACGCACCCCCCAACCAGCACCGAGCAACGTCGCCCCCACGCTGGCAGACCCCATTCAGGACGCGCCAAGGGTGCCGCGACGTCGCATTCGGCTCGTAATGGGTCTGACTATGCTGACTGTTTTATTCACCGTTGGTGGTTTCGCTCTCTATGTCGCGCTGACGATGCCCGGCCTCGATTCCATGCGCGCCAATGCCGAGAACCGTCTTATATTCGAGGACTCGGCGGGGAATCCGCTTTTGACCCGTGGTGAAGTGCCCTCTGTCTATGCTGATGAGGCAAGCATCCCAAAACTGTTGCGGCAAGCGGTGATCGCCATCGAGGATCGGCGCTTTTACGATCATGGCGCCGTAGACCTGCGGTCAGTAATGCGTGCGGCGGCCAACAACTTTCGCTCAGGTGAGGTTGTCGAGGGCGGTAGCACGATCACACAGCAGTT
>JANNNF010000291.1:0-10753 GCA_031398405.1 Rhodobacterales bacterium
CTGCCAAGTTCCAGACGCATATCACGATGTCCGCTCGCCCCAACCTCCGTCACGATATTTGCCCCGTTTGTGCTCGGACCCAAGTTTTGAAAACTGCCAGTGTCGTTGTGAACCCATATCTGCTGACCTTTTCCTGGGCAATGCGTTCGTCGCAAGGCCTTCGTCAATCGGCAAGCTGATCAAGCATTTTTTTACCAGGACCTGCATCATCTGTGGCAAAACCAGCGCTGACATGAGGACCTTGCAAGAGGTGGGGCGACTGGAGTTACTATTCCATCCCGGATGACTGCATAGACCCACGTCGGTCTGTCCCTTTAAGGGCAAGGTCGGCTTTGCGCGAGGTTCGGGATGTGGTGGAAACATGGTGGTCTCTTTTCACAAGCAGGCTACTTGTGAACCCTGCCTCCCTTTGTTTTTTGAAATGCGGATGCTGGAGGCGTGAGGAAGGCATCGAACCGCGCTTTGACGACTGCGTAACATTCACACGACGCAGCCTCAAGGCCGGGACGGTCCTGCACTTGCATCAGTCCTCGGCGATAATCAATCAGGCCAGCGTCCTTCAGATTTTGCGCGGCGTGGCTAATGGAGGTGCGGTTGACGCCCATGATGCGCGCCAGGAATTCGTGCGTGTAGGTCATGGTTTCGCCCTCAGCCCGGTCGTGCATCATCAGAAGCCATCGGCACAGCCGCTCTTCGACAGAGTGAAGAGAGTTGCAACCCACGGTTTGCATGACCTGGGACAGCAAGGTTTCCGAAAAGCTGACGAAAAGGTCTTGAACATGCTCGCTCGTTCGGAACGCGTCACGCAAAGGCTTGATGTCACAACGCAGCAGTGGCCCCGCCAGCTGTACTGTGCACCGGTTGTAAGAAACGGCGCTATACATCGCCGCAAACAGTCCGAAGGCACCCTCGCGTCCGATGTTCGCGCATTCGATCTCGGATCCGTTTTCTAGAATGGTCAGCAGTGAAAGCACGCAGCCCTGGGGAAAGTAGGCGTAGTCCAATCGCCCCCCGGCTTCGCAGACTGTCATCCCCAATTTTGCATCCACGGCAACCAGGTGTGGGCTAATTCTATCAAGCACGTCCAAAGGAAGGGCGCTCAGCAACTGGTTTTTGTGAAGATGGCCCGTGTCTGGAAGAAGTGTCATCTTATTGGTCCTTCCACGATCATGGCTATACTCGACTACTCGAGAATGCAGCAGCCTGTCTGTTGCCTGGGCAACAGCAAAATACCGGCGCGCCGGGGACTTGTCACTTATCCAAAGCGTATCCGAACGGGGCTTGATTGTTTTCGCGATCTGGATGGATGAACGGCTGGGCTGCGGACCTGACTTAACGCCACGTCGCAGCTCTAGTCTGTCAAAGTCTCGACGATAACCGGCCCTGACGGCATCCCCGCGTGATCCAACGCGCGGCTCTTTTCAGCAAACCTTCATCTCTCACTGCAGTCGCTGCGTTGGTTGACCCGGTCCGGTCCGAGTCGCGGAACCAACCGGCTGGGTGCCGACTTATCTCCAGTGGATGAATGAACCATGGCATCGACATCCCCCAACCTGCGGCCCGCGCGATTGCTGCGACCGCTTTGAAACCGGAGAGACATGATGGCGTCCCGCGCACTTTGGAAAGGCCAGCTGCGGCTGTCGCTGGTGTCCATCGCGATTGAGGTTCACAGCGCAACGCAGTCTGGTGCGCGCGTGGCATTCCGGCAGATCCATGGCCCGTCAGGCCAGCGGGTGCGGTACGATAAAACCGTGCCGGGGATCGGGTCGATCAAAACGGCGGATATCCTCAGCGGCTACGAGCTTGGCGAGGATACCTACCTGCTGATCAAACCGGAAGAGATCGATGCCATCAAGCTCGAAACGAAAAAGACCTTCGAGCTGGTGCAGTTCGTGTCCGCCAGCGAAATCTCGCCGCTTTATTACGACAAGCCGTATTACATCGTGCCCACCGACGATCTTGCCGAAGATGCCTACCGCGTTGTGCGGGATGCGTTGCGCGACAGCGGCAAAGTCGGCTTGGGTCAGCTGACCATGCGCGGACGGGAAAACCTGTGCGCGGTGCGCCCTTGTGGCGACGGGCTGCTGATGGAGACGCTATACTATGCCGACGAGGTGCGATCTGCCGACCCGCTGTTCGCGAGCATCGAGGATGACCCAGCCGATCCCGATCTGCTGGCGGTCGCCACGCAACTGATCGACCGCAAGACTGCTCCGTTCGATCCGACCGCCTTCAAGGACCGATACGACGTCGCCCTGCGCGCCATGATCGACGCCAAAAAGGCCAATCGCAAAACCCCGCGCACGACGATTGCCGACGGCGGGGAACGGCCCAAGGGTGCCAATGTCGTCGATCTGATGGAGGCATTGCAGAACAGCCTGAAGTCCGACAGCGCGCCACCCAAACCGTCCTCGACCAAATCCGCAACGGCCCCGACATCGAAAGCACCGGCAAAGGCAGCCGCTAAAAAGCCCGCTGCCGCAAAGCGAGGTTAAGTCCTTGTATCGTCTGGAAGCCTACACCGCCAAGCGCAATTTTTCCAGCACGCCCGAACCAGCGGCGGCAGATCGAGTTTCCGGGATCGCGCCGCGATATTCCTTCCAGATGCACGACGCGACCCGCCTGCACTGGGACTTGCGGCTTGAACACGATGGCGTGCTGCTCAGTTGGGCCGTTACCCGCGGGCCGTCGCTCGAACCGGCCGACAAACGACTTGCGGTTCGGACAGAGGATCACCCTTTCGACTACCTGACGTTCGAAGGCACCATTCCCAAGGGCAACTACGGGGCCGGGACTGTGATGCTGTGGGATCTGGGGTGGTGGCAGCCCTTCCACGATGTTGCCGAAGGGCTGGCGTCGGGCCATCTGCACTTTGCGCTGCACGGCGAACGGGTCACCGGGAAGTGGTCTCTGATCCGGATCAAGGGCAAGGGTGCCGCCGACGCCAAGCGGGAAAACTGGCTGATGATCAAAGAGGCCGACGATGCGGCGACGGATGTCGTGCTGACCGAGGTTCATGTGACCAGCGTTCAGACGGGTCGCAGCCTCACACAGATTGCAGCAAACGCCCCGTCTCAGCCGAATGCTCCTCGGCGCACGCGCGCGCGCCCTTCATTTCATCCGCCGCAACTGGCCGAACTTCGCTCCGCTCCGCCTGATGGGGAAGAATGGTGGCACGAGGTCAAGCTGGATGGCTACCGCGCGCAGGTCGCGATCGGCAAAGATGGTGCGCGGATTTTTACCCGGAGCGGTCTGGACTGGTCCGATAAATTCGCGCCCCTGCTGCCCGCGTTAAAGCGGCTGCCTGTGCAGAGCGCGCTGATCGACGGCGAGATTGTCGCAGGTGCGGGGCTCGACCGGTTTGGCGATGTGGCTGGCGCTATCGAACACGGCGGGCCGTTCACGTTCTACGCGTTCGACCTGCTGACACTCGACGGGCGCGACCTGATGCCCGATCCCCAGAGCAGACGCCGCGCCAGGCTGGAAGAGGTGTTCGCCGGAGTCACGCCCAAGGGCTTTCTTCGACTGTCACCGGTTCTTACCGGGGCCGGGGCAGAGCTGTTCGCCCAAATCGGCGAGGCGGGCGGCGAAGGGCTGGTTTCCAAACTGCGGGACGCGCCTTACCGCAGCGGGCGATCCGCAGCTTGGGTCAAATCCAAGGTCGAACGGCGCGGCGGATTCGTTATCGTCGGCTGGCAGCACAGTCCAGCGCAAGGCCGGCCTTTCGCGTCACTGTTGCTCGCGGCGCAGGACAACGGCAGGCTGGTCTATCGAGGCAAAGTGGGCACCGGGTTTGACGCCAGCGACGAGGCCGATCTGATAGAGGCCCTCAAACCGCTCGAGCAATCGACCTGCCCGCTGCGGGACGCGCCCGATCTGCGCGCGAAAATCACCTGGGTTGCGCCCAAATTGATCGCCGAAGTGCGCTACGCGGAAATCACGAAGGATGGGCATCTGCGGCACGCCAGTTTCATTGCCCTGCGCGAGGACAAGACCGTGATCGACACCGACTCGGATCACCCCGAAACGCGTCCCAAGGTTGCGGGCGTCGGAATCAGCCATCCCGAGCGGATCGTCTATCCCAAACCTCCGATCACCAAACTGGCCGTTGCCAACTATTATCAGGCCATTGCCGACCGTCTGCTGTCGGGGGCCGGGAACCGCCCGCTGTCGTTGTTGCGACTGCCCGATGGTCTGGACGGCCAGCAGTTCTTTCAAAAGCATCGCGGCAAAGGCTTTCCCGCGCCGATGCGACAGATCGACCTGCCGGATGCCAAGGGTGTTCTACAGGACAAGATGTATCTAACCACCCCCGCCAGCCTGATTGCTGCCGTACAGATGGGGACGCTGGAGTTTCACATCGAGGGTGTGCAGATCGACAAACCGCAGGTTCCCGACCGGCTGATCTTTGACCTGGACCCCGATGACGGTCTGCCGTTTGCCTTGGTGCGCGAGGCCGCCGTCGTGATCCGCGACATTCTCGCCGAGGCCGGCCTGCCGAGTTGGGCCATGGTGACGGGCGGCAAGGGCGTGCACATCGTTGCCCCGCTGCGCAGGATCGCCAGCACCGAATCCGTCGCCCTGTTTTCCCGCTTGTTGGCGACCCTGCTCGCCGATAAACGCCCGAAAACCTTTACGGCCAAGATGTCGAAAGCCGACCGGCGCGGGCGGATCTTCATAGACTGGCTTCGCAACGAGGCCGGTTCCACCGCCGTCGCCCCGTTTTCCCTTCGCGCCCGCCCAGAAGCGCCCGTCGCGATGCCCGTGACTTGGGATGAGCTGAAGCGTCTGAAAGCCGCGAACGCCTTCAAGATGGACGACGCTTTGGAGCGCAGGAGTTCCGACGTTCAGGCAAGCAAACCGGGTTCCATAACGCAGGCATCGTCCGAAAAGGTGTGGGAGACGATAGCGGGGCTTTGACAACGATGGACCGACCTGTGGCGGGACGGGGGGTGGGGTGAGGGGCGGTTGGGTTGCTGTCCCCAGATGGGACAGAGGGCGAGGCGTGCGAAATCAGGGGGTTGGCTGTGAGGGTTAAGCAGTTGTTAAGGATTGGGTGAGGTGTATGACCCGGTTACCGCCCGACGCGGAGCCCGGTTGCCCGGGCTGTTGCAGTCGGGGGGCCAGTCTGTAACGGGGGTGCGATTGGGGCAGGGAAAGGCGCGGGTTGCCGTCACGTCGCGGGCCGTCAGAACGGTGGGTCAACCCGCGCGTAGGATGGATGACTGAGCTTCCCCCCCCGAACATCGGACACTGACGGATGCGACGATCTGATGTCTGCTGGCCCCCAGCGTACGGGAGAACAGACATGTCGAAACGCAGGAACCACGATGTGGTTTTTAAGGCGCGTATTGCGCAGCAGTGGAAGAAGCCGCTGTTGGAGTGTGCCGCAGGCATGTTCAAGCGGGGTGGCAAAGTGGCAGCGACGGCCAAGATTGGTGACCTCGCGGTCGCCAACGATGTTTTGGCCAAACAGATCAAGCCACGGACCGGCAAATGAGGCGTCATATGGAAATTGCGCGCGCCAAATCCTGCATTTGCCCTGGCGCAAAGAAGGGTGGTTTCGCACTGTCGCATGATGCGGTCAGTAGACGATACAGTACCGTCCTTTTGCGCGCGCCTCGTGCAGCGCCCGCAGAGCGTCTGTTGCATCGTCGAGCCGAATTTTTTCGATCTCAGCCTGAAACGGATCGGCCGCGTGCATTTTCAGCAATTCGTTCATCTGGTCCCGGGTTCCAACCGAGGTTCCCGTGATCGTAACGCCCGTCCACGTCAGCCATTCCTGCGACAACGGTACCGGTTCTGATACCATTGCTGCTGCGATGATCCGCCCCAATGGCCGCGTTGCGGCCATCATCGCGTCCCATGTTCGGGGGGTGGGGGCGAAGTTGATGGTGGCATGGGCCTTTTCTGACTCTGGCCAAGTGTCGGCCAGATCTGTCGTTGATTGCAGCGACATGGATGCGCCCATCTGGACGGCAACCGCCAGTTTGCCCAGATCGCTATCTACCGCCACGACGCGCGCCCCGCGCCGCGCCGCCACCTGAACCGCATAAAGCCCCAGCCCGCCACAGCCAAAAATAGCGCAGGTTTCCCCGTGGCGGAGGTTTGCGCGTTCAATCGCGCCGAAGGCCGTCAACCCAGCACACATCAGGGGTGCCAAATCTGCCGATGCTCCGGCGGGAAGCCTTACAGCGAAGTCCGCCTTCGCAACCACATACTCGGCAAAGGTGCCGGGCACATGAAATCCGTGTGCTCTTTGGGCTGCACAAAAGCTTTCATTGCCTGACTGACAAAGGTCGCAGATCCCGCATGTGTCATGGAGCCATGCCGCGCCTGCGCGCTGACCCACAGTCCACGCGGTCACACCGCTTCCAACTGCCGCCACGATGCCAACCCCTTCATGGCCAAGAATAAAGGGTTCCGGCGGCGGATTGGCGACCGAGTGTCCCAGCCATACATGCACATCGCTGTGACAAATGCCGCTTGCCTCCAGCTTGATCAGGATTTCCCCTGGTCCTGGTACAGGAATGGGAAGGTCGACCAGTCGCAAAGCCTGCCCGTAGCTGTCGAGGACAGCAGCACGCATCGTTCGCATTACAGCCCCAGTGCGGCCTTCACCGCGGGCAGCCCTGGCTGACCGTCCCGCGTCGTTACCCCCGCCAACCACACATCCAGCATTTCTGGCCGTTGCATCATCATGGCCTTGGCAGCTTCTTCGGCACCCATCCCGTCGCCCGAAATCATCTGCATGCCGTAATTTTCGTAGTTCAGATCAAAGGCCAGTTGCGAAAAGAACTTCGCGGCGTTTGGGCACTCTTCCGAATAGCCCTTGCGCGACAAAGTATGAACCGTCGCACCCCCAAAGTCGGGTCCGAACTCCAGATCGCCACCATCCAGATAGGTCAAGTCATAGGTAAGGTTCATGGGATGTGGTTCCCAGCCCAGGAATACGACCCAATCGCCGTCTGGGTACATCTTGCTGACCTGCGACAGCATTCCGGCCTCGCTTGATTCCACAATGTCCCACTCGCCCAGCCCATGTCGATTTTCCGCAACCATATCCAACAGGGGCTGGTTCGACCCAGGCTCGATCGCATAGATTTTGCCTCCGAACTTTTCGGTATGGGCGGCAAGATCGGCAAAGGTTTTCACGCCCGCATCAGAAACATAGGTTGGAACCGCCAGCGTGAACTTTGCGCCCGCAAGGTTCTGGCTCAACACCTCGACCGATCCATCGTCGAAGAACTCTTTGTACTGTTCATTCTGCACCGGCCGCCAGTTGCCCTGAAAGACATCAATTTCACCCGAGCGCATCGAGACATAGGATACATCCAACCCCAAGAGGGTCTGGCTTGGCTCATACCCCAGAGCACTGAGGATAACTTCGGCGGTCGTGTTCGTCAGAACGATATCCGTCCAGCCCAAGTCTGCCATTCGGACTGCCGTGCAGGATGCCGGATCTGCGGCTTGCGCACTGCCGGTCGATAACAGTGCAGTTCCAAGACATAGTGCATGCAGCGTAAATCTCATGGCTCACCCTCCCAAGTGTTGACCCAGACTGAACCCCTAACTTGAATGGGTCAATAAAAAATTGTATGCGCATTCAGTTTCTTGTTCTGCTATATAAATCTGATGAAAACCCACCCCAAACGCTCTCGCATAGAAGACATGCGCCGCACCGAGTTGATCGCGGCGGCCCACCGTGTGTTCATGTTGCAAGGCCTTTCCGGCCTGACGACCGCACGCATTTGCGCAGAGGCCGGCATGTCGCCCGGGATTTTGCGCTATTACTTCAGTGGCAAGGAAGATGTCCTGTTTGCCATGGTTCGCCTGAACAATCGGCTTTTGATGGAAGACGTCGTGGTCCGCCTGAAGGCCGCCCGCACGAGGTGGGACCGGCTGGTTGCCATTGTCGAAGGTAACTTTCCGGCACATGTCTATGAGCCGGCTGTCGCCAACGCGTGGCTCTCTGTCATCGCAGCGTCAGCCAACAACCCGCGCTACGCCAAGCTGCAAAGCCTGTTCTATCGCCGATTGCGGTCCAATCTGACCTCGGTGTTTGCAAACCACTTGCCACCCGGCAAGATTGTGATGATCGCCCAAGTCGTTTCTTCTTTGATTGACGGTCTATGGCTGCAAAAAGCAGCGCGTGAAGCGCCTGACCGGGACGCTGCCGTCATTCTGATCCTTGAGACCGTTGCCTGCCACCTTACCGAGGAGGAGCGTTTCAGCCTGCAAAGGTAGTGGCCGCTCAGACCTCAGCACCCGGCTTGCGAGGCAGATTGGCACGTCAAAGCGGGGCCTTTGCCCTGCCCACGCGATATCCGAAAGGACAAGTAGACATGACGGATGGGTCAATTGACAAAGGCGACAGGGGCAGTCCTTCTGGCAGAAAGAAGAGATGCGAATGCCGTCGCCCACAGGCACAGGAGCCGCCATGACGTCTGAAGAACTGTGTTATCTGCCAGCCCGTGATGTGTTGGCGCTGTTTCGCAAACGGGCGGTTTCGCCGGTAGACTACCTTGATGCCATTGTTGCCCGCACTGACCAGGTGAACCCTGGGGTCAACGCCTATGCCGACACCTATTTCGATGAAGCGCGTGCTGCTGCAAAGGCGGCAGAGGACGTTTATACCTCGCGCTCAACGGAGCCGAGAGCCCTGGAAGGGCTTCCGGTCGCGGTCAAAGATGCGCAAAGGATAGCACTGAAGCGCACGTCACAAGGCTCGCTGGTCTTCAAGGATCATGTCGATACGATCTCGGACCCAATGATCGAACGGCTGCAGGCAGCCGGGGCAATCCTTCATGCCCGGACGACGACGCCGGAATTCTGTCTGTCAGGCACCTGCAACTCGCGGATGTGGGGTGTCACACGCAACCCATTCAATCTGGCTTATGGGCCCGGTGGTTCATCAGGGGGATCTGCGGCAGCGGTGGCATCTGGCATGACACCCGTCGCCACGGGAACCGATATTGGTGGCTCGATCCGCATACCGGCCAGTTGCTGCGGCCTGGTTGGTTTCAAGCCGCCACATGGGCGCAATCCCGACGGCCCACCTGCCAACTTTGACCGCTATAACCACTGTGGAGTCCTGACGCGGACAGTTGGAGACACGGCGCTGTTGCAAAACGTGATTTCCGGCCCCCATCCGCGCGACCACGACAGTTTGAGAGACCGTGTTGTCCTTCCGCTGGAGGCCAGTCACCGACGCCTGCGTATCGCTTGGTCAATGGACTTGGGATATGTGCCGATCAGCGCCGAGGTCCGGGCGAATACTTTGCGTGCGTTGGACGTGTTTGCCCAAGATGGGTGCCACTTGGACGAGGTGACAATCGGTTGGACCGACGCCGTGGATCGCGCGGCGATGCATTGGTACGGCGCGATGCATTTTGGTCGCCAACCCCTTTGGCTATCAACAGAACACCGCAGCCTGCTGACCGACTATGCCCTGGCCGCAGCAGAGATGGCGGAAAGAACGACACCGGACGAAATCGCACGCTCGTGGGACGTTCAGCATGAAATGTACCAGACGATCGGTGCTATTCTGGACGACTACGACATCTTGATATGCCCAACGCTTTCCATCGGTGCAGTGAGGGCGGACCATGATCCTTTGGGCAAAGAGTTTGTCGTCGAAGGCCGCACTGTGGACCCGGAATATGGATGGGTCCTGACGCATCCTTTCAACATGCTGCACAACTGTCCGGTCATATCATTGCCGTCGGGGCGTGACAGCCATGGCGTGCCCACCGGCATCCAGATCATCTGTCGTACCTTCGACGATGCCACCGTGATGGGCGCAGCCCTGCAATACGAATCCGCTGCACCAGATCTGTTCTTGCCGCGTGCCGGGCTGCCATCATTTACCACCGCTGCCTGACGCGGCCCGATTGGCCGAAACGGGCCGGCAGACCGAACGGGTGTACCCAAATATGGAGTGTTTCAGGATATGGCTTTCAAGACGTGGCGCCTGTCCGACCGCGTTTCGCTGATCCAGGAAACCGGGGTCGCCAATTTCATGCGCTGCAATATCTGGCATGTGCGCGGGCGCGACCATGATCTGGTTATTGATACCGGCATGGGCCTCGGCCCATTGAAAGACTGGGTGCTGCGCGAAACGGACCGTCCGATCAAGGCCATTGTCACCCATTGCCATTTCGATCATTCGGGCGGCCTGCATGAATTTGAGTGCAGGCTGGGTCACCCAGCCGAGGCGCATATTCTTGCCGCTCCCACCAATGACGCTGTAGTCTATTCGGGCGCATGGGCTGAGATTGAGATTGTTGATCCGCGCGCACATCCGGACTTCGATCCTTCGACCTTCCGGATCACCCCAGCACCGCTGACCGGCTATCTGGATGAAGGCGATATCCTGGACCTTGGGGACTGCTCTTTTCAAATTCTGCACACCCCGGGGCATTCGCCCGGGTCAATCGCTTTATGGGACCCACAGACGCGAACTGTTTTCTCTGGTGATGCCCTTTATGATGGCGACCTGCTGGACAGTCTTTACCATTCGGACCCCGCCGTCCTGCGTCGCACCCTTGGTCGCCTGAAAAGCCTTGGCGCAGAGATATTTCACGGCGGGCACTACCCGTCGTTCGGGCCAGCCCGGATGACGGAGTTGGTGGAGGCCTATTCCCGTGGCGAAAACGCCATGATCGACGTGGTCGATTGGTACCGCGAGATGCGGCGAGCCACACCGGACATTTACGGCGATCAGGATTGGACCGGCTGCGGCCTTGAGGTG
>JANNNF010000324.1:0-8019 GCA_031398405.1 Rhodobacterales bacterium
CACCCCTGTTGCCTGCCGACATATCTGGTATCTCTGCTGGTGAAAGACCAGATGGAGCTGCCCCTTTGCTGACCTTTCTGCTGACCCGCCCGCCGGCCAAAGAACTGCCCGCCAAAGGCACCCCCCGGTTCTACCGGGTTGCGGTGGAATACAACCTGTTCGGCGAATATTCCGTGACCCGAGAATGGGGCCAGCGCGGCACCACGGGCACCCGCCTGCTGGTCTGGTTTTCCAACCTGCGGGAGGCGTGCATCGCCGCCGAACATTGGCGCAAACGCGCCACCCGGCGGGGGTACAACTCCTGATACAGCACACAGCCGTTTGACGTGACAGACCCGCCCCATGGCGTTAGTATCCATTGCAGGCACGATCCGGGGCAACCGGACGACCAACAGGCAAAGGCGAGGCAACGTGAGCAGCACCCCCCGCACATCGGCAGGGACAACCCGGCTGGCCAACCGCTATGCGGCATGGCGGGCAGGCGCGGTGCGTGCGGCTACCGGGTTCAACTCGGCCCCTGAACCCCGGTCCATCGGTCTGTACGCGCGCGGGCGGCAACTGGTCAGCGGCAATATCCTGCTGGCAGGCCATCTGGCCGAGGCTCCGGGGCGCAGCTTGTGGGACATCACCTCGCCCGATCCAGCTTTTGCGCAGGCAGCGCAAGGGTTTGGCTGGCTGGATGACCTGGCCGCCTTGGGCGATGCCACGGCACGGGTCCGCGCACAGGACTGGACGTGGGATTGGATCGACCGCTACGGCACCGGGCGTGGGCCGGGGTGGACGCCCGATCTGACGGGCCGCCGCATCATCCGCTGGCTGCACCATGGCCTGCTGCTGCTGACCGCCACTGACAAGGCCCACACCGACGCCTATTACCGGGCGCTGACCCGGCAAACCGCCTTCCTAGCCCGTCGCTGGCGCGCCGCCGCCCCCGGCCTGCCCCGGTTCGAGGCGCTGACCGGGTTGATCTATGCAGGCCTGTCGCTGACGGGGATGGAGGGCCATGTCAAAACCGCCACCGCCGCCCTTGCCCGCGAATGTCGGGCCGAGGTGGACGCAGGCGGTGGCCTGCCCACCCGCAACCCCGAAGAATTGCTGGAGGTGTTTACCTTGCTGACCTGGGCGGCGCAGGCCTTGGCCGAGGCTGACCGAAAAATCCCGGGCCCCCATGCCGCCGCCATTGAACGCATCGCCCCGGCCCTGCGCGCCCTGCGCCATGCCGATGGCGGGCTTGCCCGGTTTCATGGCGGCGGGCGCGGGTTAGAGGGGCGGCTGGATCATGCCTTGGCCCAAGCTGGCGTACGCGCAGCACCCAACACCGGGTTGTCGATGGGCTTTGCCCGACTGGCCGCTGGCCGCACCACGGTGATCGTCGATGCGGCGAGCCCCCCTAGTGAGGCGGCATCCGGCACTGCCCATGCGTCCAGCACGGCGTTTGAACTGACCTCTGGGCGGCGGCCGCTGATCGTGTCTTGCGGGTCAGGCGCGCCCTTTGGCAGCGAGTGGCGCCGCGCGGGCCGCGCCACGGCGTCACATTCCACCCTGTCGGTTGACGGGTTTTCGTCGTCTCGTCTGGGCACGCCCATGGGCGCGGTGGAACCTCTGACTGACCGCGCCCGTGTGGCCCCAGCGCGCCAGACCGCTGGCCCTGATGGCGCACATCTGTTCCTCAGCCATGATGGCTGGACAACGACCCACGGCCTGACCGCCAACCGCACGCTGGACCTGACCCCTGATGGCCGCAAACTGACTGGAACTGACGCACTGACCGCCACCACCCCCGCCGACCGCCAGCGGTTTGAAGACGTGATGACCCGGTCGCGGTTGGAAGGCCTGCGCTTTGCCGTGCGATTTCATCTGCACCCTGATGTGGACGCGACCGTCGACATGGGCGGCAACGCGGTGTCGATTGCGCTCAAAAGTGGCGAGATCTGGGTGTTTCGCCCGTCAGGCCGCGCGCAACTTACGCTCGACCCGTCAGTTTATCTGGAAAAGGGGCGCTTGAAGCCCCGTGCGACCAAACAAATCGTGCTTTCCGGCCATGCAACGGATTTTGAGACCGTGGTGGGCTGGACCTTGGCGAAAGCACAGGATACGCCGCTGGCCATCCGCGATCTGGACCGGGACGATCCCACTCCGGTCGCCGTTGACTAGGAAGGCAAGACCGCAATGCCGCATTCTTCCCCGCTTGGCCTGATCCCGATTGGCCGGGCGCTGATTTCCGTGTCCGACAAAACCGGGCTGCTGGACCTTGCCCGCGCCCTGGCTGCGCAGGGGGTTGAACTGATCTCCACCGGCGGCACATCGGGCATGTTGCGGGCCTCGGGCCTGAAAGTGCGTGACGTGGCCGAGGTGACGGGCTTTCCGGAAATGATGGATGGCCGGGTCAAGACCCTGCATCCCAACGTGCATGGCGGGCTGCTCGCGCTGCGCGACGATGATGAACATCTGGTCGCCATGGCGGCACACGGGATTGAACCTATCGACCTGTTGATCGTGAACCTCTACCCGTTTGAAGACACCGTAGCGCGGGGCGGCGATCATGCGGCGTGCATTGAGAATATTGACATCGGCGGCCCAGCGATGATCCGGGCAGCGGCCAAGAACTATCGCTTTGTCACGGCCATCACCGACCCCGCCGATTATTCGGCCCTGCTGGACCAATTGACCAACCATGACGGGGCGACCACGCTGGCCTTCCGCCAGAAACAGGCGCTGACGGCATATTCCCGCACCGCCGCCTATGACACCGCCGTGTCCACATGGTTTGCGAAGGAACTGAAGGAACCCACCCCCCGCCACCGCAGCTTTGCCGGGACGCTGGCACAAACATTGCGCTATGGCGAAAACCCGCATCAGGGGGCGGCGTTCTACACTGACGGCTCGCGCCGGGCGGGCGTGGCCACGGCGCATCAGTGGCAAGGTAAGGAGTTGTCCTACAACAACATCAACGATACCGACGCCGCCTTTGAACTGGTTGCCGAGTTTGCCCCCACCCAAGGCCCCGCGTGCGCCATCATCAAACACGCCAACCCCTGCGGCGTGGGCAAGGCATCAACCCTGCGCGAGGCGTATCTGCGCGCCTATGCCTGCGATCAGACCTCTGCCTTTGGGGGAATCGTGGCTTTGAACATGGCCTTGGATGGCGAAACCGCCGAGGAAATTGTCAAAATCTTCACTGAAGTGGTCATCGCCCCCGGTGCTGATGATGACGCCAAGGCGATCTTTGCCACCAAGAAAAACCTGCGCTTGCTGACCACGCTTGGTCTACCCGACCCCAAATCCCGCGCGCTGGCATTCAAGCAAGTTGCGGGCGGCTTTCTGGTTCAGGACCGCGATGCCGGTTTTATCACCCAAGCCGACTTGCGGGTTGTCACGAAACGCAAGCCGACAGAGGCAGAGCTGTCCGATCTGATGTTTGCCTGGACCGTAGCCAAACACGTCAAATCCAACGCCATCGTCTACGCCAAGGACGGGGCCACCGTGGGCATTGGGGCGGGGCAGATGAGCCGTGTGGACAGTACCCGCATCGCCGCCCGCAAAGCGCAGGATATGGCAGATGCCATGGGTCTGGCGCAGCCGCTGACCCACGGGTCAGTGGTGGCATCCGACGCGTTCTTCCCCTTTGCTGACGGGCTGATTACGGCGGCTGAGGCCGGGGCCACCGCCCTGATCCAACCCGGCGGGTCGATGCGCGATGATGAGGTGATTGCCGCTGCCGATGCCGCTGGCCTTGCCATGGTGTTCACTGGCCAACGCCATTTCCGGCACTGATCATGCGTCTTGTCACCCTGAGCGCCCTTGCCACCTTCGCACTGGATCAGGCGACGAAACTGGCCGTGGTGCAGGGCTTGCGCCTGATCGACCGCGGCGTGATCGAGGTTTTGCCCCCTTACCTCGTGTTCCGCATGGCCTGGAATCAGGGCGTCAACTTTGGCCTGTTCGCCCATGGGGCCGATTGGGTCCGTTGGGTGCTGGTGGCGGTGTCGCTGGCCATTTCGGCGTGGGTCTGGATGTGGATCCGGCGCGAAGGCGCAAAACCGCTGGCACAAATCTCGGGCGGTATCCTGATCGGCGGGGCGCTTGGCAATGTGGTGGACCGGGTGGTTTACGGTGCTGTTGCCGATTTCCTGAACATGTCGTGCTGCGGGTTTGACAATCCCTATGCGTTCAATGTGGCTGATATTGCTATCTTTGCCGGGGCGGCAGGACTGGTCCTGTTCACCGAAACGGGAAAACCCAAAGGCTCTGGCAAACCCAAGCCCCCCCGGAAGCCCCGCACAAAAGCCCCGTGACGACCGGGATGCTTTGCGCTAAAGACAAGGTCAATGACAGGGTGGAGGCAAGTATGCGGGCAGCACGGGGCATTACAGCAGTCGCAGCAGCGGCTCTGCTGGCACTGGCCGCCTGCGGCAGCGACAATGATCCACGGCTGATGAACCTGCGGTCGTCGACCAACGGACCAGATGAATTTGGCATCTTGCCGCCCAAGGCGCTGGACTTGCCAGAAGATCTTGCCAGCCTGCCCGAACCCACCCCAGGCGGCGAAAACCGCACTGACCCGCAGCCGCTGGATGATGCAGTGGTGGCGTTGGGTGGTACAGCGCAACGGGGGACCGGCGTGCCTCCGGGCGATTCTGCGCTGTATGCGCAGGCCGGGCGCTATGGCGTGGCTGCGGGAATTCGCCAGACCTTGGCCAGCGAAGACCTCGATTGGCGGCGCGACAACAATGGACGTGTCTTGGAGAAACTGTTCAAGATCAACGTCTACTACCGGGCTTATCGCAAGGAATCGCTGGATCAAGAGGCAGAACTGGCCCGCTGGCGCCGCGCAGGTGCGCGTACCCCTTCAGCACCACCGCTGCCTGACAACTAGGTCACAACCGCGTTGGCGGGGCTTGCGCACAGCGCCATTTTGGCTAGCTATCGGGGACCTTCTGAAGGAGCCTTCCATGCTGCGCCGCTATGGCCTGATCTGTGCCGTCCTGTCCGCCACCCCGGCCTTTGCCGATACTGTCACTGAATTTACCCTGCCCAACGGGTTGCAAGCAGTGGTGATCGAGGATCACCGGTCTTCTGCCGTCACGCAGATGGTGTGGTATCGGGTGGGGTCGTCAGATGAAGCCCGGGGCCATTCGGGCATCGCGCATTTTCTGGAACACCTGATGTTCAAGGGCACTGATGCGCTGGCACCGGGAGAGTTTTCGGCCACAGTGGAATCGGTGGGTGGCACCGATAATGCCTTTACCAGCTATGACTACACTGCCTACTTTCAGCGCGTTTCTGCTGATAATCTGCCGCTGATGATGCAGATGGAAGCTGACCGGATGCGTCATCTGAAACTGCCCGAAGCCGACGTTCTAACCGAACGCGACGTGATTTTGGAAGAACGCAACCAACGGACCGACAGCAGTCCCGGTGCCTTGCTGGGCGAACAAATGCGCGCCGCCCAGTTCCTGAACCACCCATATGGCACCCCGATCATCGGCTGGCGGCACGAGATCGAAAAATTGTCGCGTCAAGATGCCTTGGACCATTACAGCCGCTACTACGCCCCCAACAATGCAATTCTGGTGGTCGCAGGCGATGTGACGCCCGATCAGGTCAAGGTCTTGGCCGAGAAATACTATGGCCCGCTTGCCCCGTCCGAGGGTCTGAAGCCCCGTATCCGCCCACAGGAACCGCCGCAAATTTCCGAACGCCGCATCACTCTGGCCGACGAACGGGTGTCGGAACGCTACTTCACCCGCACTTACCTTGCCCCCGAGCGCAACTCGGGCGATCAGTCCAAAGCCGCCGCCCTTACGATGCTTGCCGCACTTTTGGGCGGGTCAAACACCACTTCTGTACTGGCACGCAAGTTGCAATTTGACAGCCAGACCGCCACCTATGCGACCGCCTATTATGACGGCAGCAGCATCGACACGACCACCTTCGGCTTTATAATCGTGCCGCAGCCCAATGTGTCCTTAGCCGACGCCGAGGCCGCGATGGACACCGTTCTCGCCGATTTTCTGAAAAACGGCCCCGACTCTGCGGCGTTTGAGCGGATCAAGCGTCAGATCCGGGCCTCTACCATCTATGATCGTGACAACACCGACGGTCTTGCCCGCGATTACGGCGAGGCATTGGCGGTAGGTCTGACCGTGGCCGATGTGCAGGATTGGCCCGATGCCCTTGCCGCCGTGACAATCTCTGATGTGATGGCTGCCGCACGCGAGGTGCTGAACCGCAACAATGCCGTCACCGGATGGCTTACCAAACCTGAAAAGGCCGCACCATGATGTTCCGTGCACTTGTGTTTCTGATTTCCCTCGCTTTGCCAGCGCAGGCTCAGATGAACATTCAGGAAGTCACCTCGCCCGGCGGCATCACCGCATGGCTGGTGCAAGAACCCGGCATCCCCTTCACCGCGTTGGAGATTCAGTTCAAGGGCGGCACCTCGCTGGACGCCCCCGCCAAACGGGGTGCCGTCAACCTGATGACCGCCCTGATCGAGGAAGGTGCTGGCGATCTGGATGCCCAAGGCTTTGCCAATGCGCGTGATGATCTGGCGGCCTCGTTCCAGTTTACATCGAGCCTCGATTCAGTCGGGATTTCAGCCAAGTTTTTGACCGAGAATCGTGATCAGGCCGTGGCGCTGCTGCGTCAGGCGATCATTTCCCCCCGCTTTGACCCCGACGCGCTGGAACGGGTGCGGGGCCAGGTGCTGTCCGGCCTGCGCGCCAATGAAAAAGACCCTGACGCGCTGGCCCCGCAGGCCTTCAATGCACTGGCCTTTGGCGACCATCCCTATGGCAGTTCAGGCGACGGCACGATTGCCTCTGTCACCGCCCTGACCCGAGACGATATCCTTGCCGCCCACAAAGGCGCGTTGGCCCGCGACCGGATTTATGTCGCTGCCGCCGGGGATATTTCGGCGGCAGATCTTGGCATGCTGCTTGATACCTTGCTGGGTGATCTGCCCGCCACCGGCACCCCCCTGCCACCCCGCGCCGCGCTTAAGCTGACCGGGGGCGTCACCGTGTTAGACTTTCCCACCCCCCAATCTACCATATTTTTCGGCCATGGAGGGATCACCCGCGACGACCCCGAATTTTTTGCGGCCTACATCCTGACCGAAGTTTTGGGCGGCGGCCGCTTTACCGCCCGCCTGATGACCGAAGTGCGCGAAAAGCGCGGGTTAACCTATGGCATCGGGACTTACCTTAACCCGATGGATCAGGCCGAACTGATGATCGGCCAATTTTCGGCCTCCAATGACAAGGTTGCCGAGGCGATCACGGTCATCCGCGCGGAATGGGCGAAAATGCTGGCAAAAGGCCTGACCGACCAGGAACTGGCCGCGACCAAAACCTTTCTGACTGGCAGTTACCCCCTGCGCTTTGACGGCAACGGCCCGATTGCGAGCATCCTGGTGGGGATGCAGATGGAAGGCCTGCCCATCGACTACGCCACCACCCGGAACGCCCAGATAGAGGCTGTGACGCTGGCCGATATCAAAACCATCGCTGCCCGCCTACTGCATCCCGATGGCTTGCGTTTCGTGGTGGTGGGACAGCCTGTTGGGGTGGCCACCACGCCTTGAAGGAGGTTCAATCAAGAATTCCTCGGCGCGACTGATTGCCCACAACCGGGCATCAGTGTCGCGGGTTTTCCGTGACGGCTGCCATTACAGCGAGAATCACTTGATCAGAAGGCCGAAAAGGCTGACGATCGGACTTGAGTTTGTATGCGTCGAATATTCAACAGTTGAATTTTAATATGTAAGCACGCCAGGTACCCAAATTTTGGGCCAGTGCCTTGTATCTGAATTTACGCTAATTTTCAAATAGCTTCAGGGGATTATTCCATGTCACGCCTTGATGATGTTCAGTTAAAAGGGGTTGTGGTAGCACTTCTTCGGGCAAACAAGCCTATGGAGCGCGTCAATTTTACCGTTGGGCAATTTACCATCGGAACAATGATGTATCAGATACTTGCAGGCTATTGCGATCTGAACAGGCTTCATTGTGTGGT
>JANNNF010000360.1:0-11571 GCA_031398405.1 Rhodobacterales bacterium
GTCAGCCACCAGACCAGGGTCCAGCTTGGACCCACCCACCAAAATCACCCGCAGCGCAGGGCAAACCGGCCCCCCTGCCTCTACCAGCAGGCGCAATTGCGACGGTGCCGCATAGACCACCGCCACCCCCCTCGCCGCCAAGGCCGCGCGCTGACGGTCTGGCCGAACATCGCCCAGCAGATGTACCGTGGCCCCCAGTTGCACGGCTTCCATCGCGCCATACAGCGCCAGCGACTGCACCAGCCCGCCCAAAACCGCAACCCCTACCCCCGGCCCAATCCCGAACAGCCCCCCATTCACCGCAAAGCTGGCGAGCCAGGATGCGTGCGTCCGCCGGATGCGCCGCGGGGCACCGGAACTGCCTGAGGTCAAGGTTTCAAACGTCGGGATCGTACTGGGCAGCACTGCACCATCGCCACCACCAATCCGAAACGCCCCCACAGCCAATGCCTGCGCCAAGGCAAGGGCTGCGGGGCGGTCAGCAATGACAGAAGGCCCTCGCAAAACAGCAACTTGCCGCCCCCCTGCCCCATCAAACACCTGTGCAAGCGGGTGCCATTGAAACCGCGCACTTGCCATCTCCTTTTTGCCAAACACGCCCACCTGAGACACCGGCACTAAGCCCCAAGCACCAGCGTTGCCATCCGGCGTAGCGCCAACAGGTAGCCTTCAGTGCCAAATCCGGCAATCACCCCGTCGGCCCGCAAAGAAACATAAGAATGGTGCCGAAAACTCTCGCGCTTGTGGACGTTGGATATGTGCACCTCCAGGACCGGGGCCTCGAACGCGTTCAGCGCGTCCAGAATTGCCACCGAGGTGTGGGTATAAGCAGCCGGGTTGATGATGACCCCCGCCGACGTGCCCCGCGCGGCATGGATCCAGTCTACCAACTGGCCTTCATGATTTGATTGAAGAAATTCCACCCGCAACCCCAGATTTTCGGCCAAAGCCGTGCAGGCCGCCTGCACATCGGCTAGGGTTTCGCGGCCATAGATTTCAGGCTGGCGCAGGCCAAGCAGGTTCAGGTTGGGGCCGTTCAGAACGGTAATCAACGGTCGCATGGGGTGTTCCTTGGTGTGTCGCGCCGACGATAGCCGATCCCTGTCGGTGCACCAAGGGTCACATGGCCGAAATGAAAAAGACCCCCGATGCAAGGTTGCACCGGGGGCCAGAGAAACGTCAGGGAGACGTTATCCTATTAATTATGCCACTTTCTCCAGCGCTGCTTCGGGCAGGATGCCCAAGGCGCGCACCACCTGATGGGTCAGGTGGGGGCGGTTCAGGGTGTAGAAATGCAGATCTTCAACCCCGCCGGTGATCAGTTTGTCACACATAGCGGTGCAGTGGGTCAGGGCCAACAGCTCTTCTCGCCCGTCGCGGGCGGCCATGTGAAAGGCATCGTCCAGACGGTCTGGCACCGATGTGCCGCAGCGGGCGGCGAATTTCTTGGTGCCTACCCACGAAGTGATCGGCAGGATGCCGGGGATGATGGTGGCGGTGATGCCTGCCTTCACGCAGGCGTCGCGAAAGCGAAAGAACGTATCCGCATCAAAGAAAAACTGAGTGATGGCGCTGGTCGCCCCTGCATCAGTCTTGCGTTTCAGCCATGCCACATCGGCTGCGGTGCTGGCCGAATCGGGGTGGGGTTCGGGGTAGGCACCGACGCGGATTTTGAATTTTCCGGTGTCGGCCAAGGCCTCGATCAGTTCCACCGACGAGGCAAACCCATCAGGATGCGGGGTGAAACGGTCAGCGCCTTGTGGCGCGTCGCCGCGCAGGGCGACGATTTGTGTCACGCCAGCGGCGGCGTAACCCTCTGCAATTTCAAGCGTTTCTGCACGGGTGGCATCTACGCAAGTCAGGTGGGCCGCAACAGTCAGGCCGTAATTGCGATGGATGGCCCCAACCGCCTCATGCGTCAGTTTGCGGGTGGTGCCGCCTGCGCCGTAGGTCACAGAGACAAATTCAGGGTTCAAGGGGGCCAGCGCCTGCACGGTTTCCCACAGGCGGAACGAGGCTTCCAGCGTTTGGGGGGGGAAAAACTCGAATGATATGCGTGGATTGGCCATGAGTCTGCTCCTTGTTCTTGACCTTTTATCGCAGGTCCTCAACTATGAATCCAATTCATATACTTCAACATGATTATGTGGTGAACCTCATGTATATCGAACTGCGCCATCTGCGGACAATCCGCGCCATCCAGCAGGCCGGGGGTCTGGCAAGGGCTGCCGAGATGCTGAACATGACGCAATCGGCGCTGAGCCATCAGGTGGCGGGACTGGAAGATCAGGCCGGGATGGAGCTGTTCGTGCGCCGGTCAAAACCGATGACCCTGTCGGCGGCGGGCATCCGGATGCTGCGGGCGGCAGAGCGGATCTTACCGGAAATCGACGCAATGGAGGAGGAATTCCGGGCGCTGCGGTCGGGCAAAACCGGACGTTTGCACATTGCGATTGAATGTCATGCCTGTTTTGACTGGCTGTTTCCGGTGCTGGAATTGTTCCGCCATGCTTGGCCCGAAGTGGATGTGGACATCCGCGCAGGCCTTGCGTTTGACGCCCTGCCCGCGCTGAACCGTGAGGAGGTTGATCTGGTGATATCCTCTAACCCGATAGAAATGCAGGGTATAACTTTCAACCCGCTGTTTGATTATCACCCCACCTTAGTGGCTGCAGCCGCCAACCCGCTGGCGGCGAGGCAGTTTGTGGGGGCCGAGGATTTTCGAGATCAGGTGCTGATCACCTATCCCGTCACCCGCGATAAGCTGGATGTGTTTTCCGAACTGTTGACCCCTGCCAAGGTGGAACCCCGCGCACAACGGACGGTGGAGTTGACGGCGGTGATCCTGATGCTGGTCGGGTCGAACCGGGGCGTGGCAGTATTGCCCGACTGGGTGTTGCGCGATGTGAAATCCAACGCCGACTATGTCACCCGTCCGCTTGGGCCGGGGGTGATCACCAAACGGCTGTGTGCGGCGACCAGGACCGAGGACAGCGCAAAGCCATTTATGGCGCATTTTCTGAAATTGGGGCGGTCAGAGCCGGTGAAACTGCAGCGGTAGGACCAAGGTTTTGCGAACGCTGCGAGCGTTTGTAGATACGTTTGCCCCCTCAGCGCGCGGTTGACTTTGTTCGGCCTGCTTGGTGCGACTCACAGGTTTGCTCCAACGAAGACAGGCACTGCGTACCAGCGGGGCCTTCCCATCGGGCGCATGGGCGTGTATGCCCCGGCACTTCAAATGGACGCGGAGTTTTCCCATGCAAGGCAGTGCCAACCTTAACCTGATGATCAAGGCCGCGCGCAAGGCGGGGCGGGTTCTGGTCAAGGACTTTCGCGAGGTGGAAAACCTGCAAGTCTCGGCCAAGGGGCCGGGCGATTTTGTGACCAAGGCGGATCGCGAATCAGAGCGCGTGATCAAGGAAGATCTAATGACGGGCCGCCCGACCTATGGCTGGCTGGGCGAGGAAACCGGCGAGACCGAGGGGGCCGACCCCACGCGCCGCTGGATCGTCGACCCCCTGGACGGCACGACGAACTTTCTGCACGGGATGCCGCATTGGGCGGTGTCGATTGCGCTGGAACATAAGGGCGAGATCGTATCGGCGGTCGTCTATGACGCGGCCAAGGACGAGATGTTCTGGGCCGAAAAGGGCGCAGGCGCATGGATGAACGATTCCAAGCGGTTGCGCGTGTCGGGGCGGCGGTCGATGGCAGAAGCGGTATTTGCGACCGGGGTGCCTTATGGTGTAAAAAAGACATTGCCGGCGATGATGCAAGACCTCGCCCGCCTGATGCCTGCTTGTGCCGGGGTGCGTCGTTGGGGGGCCGCGGCGCTCGATTTGGCTTATGTGGCGGCGGGGCGATATGAGGGATACTGGGAGCGCGAGTTGCACCCTTGGGATCTGGCGGCGGGATCGCTGCTGGTGAAAGAAGCGGGCGGCATGTTTTCGGCCATTCGCGACGGCCATGACCCGTTGATCAATGGGACCATCATTGCCGGGAATGATGCGCTGTTTGAGCCGTTCCGCAAGATTATTCGGGGGTGAGGGCTGTACCCGCGAGCGGGGGCCAGCCCCCGCACCCCCAGGATACTTAAAGACAGAAAATGAAAATTTTATATTAATTTTAGAAATTTAGCGTCTGATCTGAGGAATGCGGGATTTGGAGAGCTTGTAGTCCACCGGCGGGTGCGGGGGATGGCCAGCGGTGTTGCGCCAAAAGCTGAACGCGCCGCGCCGCAGCCAGACCGGGATCGTCAGGATCAGCCCCGCCGCAAAACCGCCGATATGCGCGAGGTAGGCGACACCATCTGCCGAAGGGATCGCGAGGCCCGAGACCAGTTGGATGCCAAGCCAGACGCCCAGTACGATCCAGGCAGGGATCGCGAAGATGCGAAAAAAGATGATGAAGATGAACAGAACGTCGACGCGGGCACGCGGGAACATCAGCAGATAGCCGCCCATTACCCCTGCGATGGCCCCTGAGGCCCCTACCATCGGCACATCGGTGCCAAGATCTGCCACCGATTGCAGGGCAGCCGCACCAAGCCCTGCCGCGATGTAGAAGACGAGGAAGCCCAGATGGCCCATCTCTTCTTCCAAATTGTCGCCGTATATCCACAAAAACAGCATGTTACCTGCCAGATGCAGCCAGCCTGCGTGCAGGAACATATGGGTAATCAGGGTGACATAGCCATTGCCCTGCATCAGTTGCGCTGGCACCAGACCCCAAGTGTAAAGGAACCAGCCGATCTGGTTGTCATCCATCGTCAGCCAGTAAGCGCAGAATATGGCAATGTTCGCCGCGAGCAGGGCGAAGGTGACATAGGGCGTGCGGCCCGAGGGGTTGTGGTCGCGGATCGGGAACATGGAGCTAATGTCCCGATCCGGGGGGCGGCGTCAAGTGTTGCCAACCTCGGCAAGCAGTTGAGCATTGCCACCAGAGGCCGTGGTGTCGATGCAGACATGGCGTTCCAGCATGACATGGCCAAGGTCGGGCACATCGCCGATCAGCGGCAAAATGGGGCCTGTGCGCTGTGCCAATCCCTGGGCATAAGCACGGGCGGTGGTGGCGTCACCCCACCAGAGCGCGCCTGCGAAGCCTTGCAGACGGGTGAGCGCTTGCGGGTCAAGGCCGGCGGCGTCAATGGCTTGGCCGCCGAGGGCACGGATGGCGGCGGCTTGCGCGGAGCTGTCGGGGCCGAGGCACAGCAGGGGCGCGCGGGGGGTGAGGGTCAGGCGGTTGGACTCGCCCGTTGGCCCCGGCAGGTTGAGGCTGCGAGACGGGGTGGGCTGGCGGCGAGACAGGGCTTCTGCCACTTGCGCTTCGGGGATGGCGGCGGTGGGGCCGCCTTCGGGGGCTGGGGTTCGGGTGAAGCGGTGCAGGTATTCGGGGCCGCCCGCCTTTGGTCCGGTGCCCGAAAGCCCTTCGCCACCAAAGGGTTGGCTGCCCACCACCGCACCAATCTGGTTGCGGTTAACGTAGGTGTTGCCGACTGCCAAGCGGTCCACGATGTGCTGCACACGGTCGTCGATGCGGGTGTGCAAACCGAAGGTCAGGCCGTAACCGGTGGCGTTAACGGCATCGACGACGGTGTCAATCTCACTCGCCTTGAAGGTGGCGATGTGCAGGACGGGGCCGAAGATTTCCTTTGGCATGGCGGCGATGCCCGGCACGCGGATCACGGTGGGGGGGATGAAGGTGCCGGACTGGGGGGCGGTCAGGTGTTTCAGCACGCGGCCTTCGCTCTGCGCGTCAGCGATATAGGTGGCGATGGCGGTGTGGGCGGCGTGATCTATCACCGGGCCGCTGTCTGTCGCGAGATCCCACGGGTCGCCCATCGCAAGGTCATCCATCGCGCCGAACAGCATGTGTTGGACGGTTTCTGCAATATCTTCCTGCACATAGAGGCAACGCAGAGCGGAACAGCGCTGGCCTGCGGATTGGAAGGCAGAGGCGAGGATATCGCGCACCGCTTGTTCCGGCAGGGCGGTTGAGTCGACCAGCATGGCGTTCAGGCCACCCGTTTCGGCGATCAGGGGGGCGGTGGGGTTGCCCGTGCTGGCCATCGCGGCCCGGATTTTCAGGGCGGTAGCGGTGGACCCGGTGAAGGCCACGCCGTGGAGCAGCGGGCTGGCCGTGAGGGCGGCACCGATAACGCCGTCGCCGGGGAGGAGTTGCAGGGCGGATAAGGGGACGCCAGCGCGGTGCATCAGGTTTACCGCGAGGGCCGCGATCAGCGGGGTCTGGTCGGCGGGTTTGGCGATGACCGCGTTGCCAGCAGCGAGGGCGGCGGCGATTTGGCCTGCGAAGATGGCGAGGGGGAAGTTCCACGGGCTGATACAGGCGAAGGTGCCGCGGGCGGGATTGCGCAGGGCGGTGGCCCCGGCGGCGTAATAGCGCAGGAAATCCACCGCTTCACGGAGTTCGCCCACGGCATCGGGCAGGGTTTTGCCAGCCTCGCGGGCGAGGAGGGCGAAGATCTGGCCGAAATTTTCCTCAAACAGGTCTGCCGCGCGCAGGAGGGTCGCGGCGCGATCTTTCGTCGGGGCGGTCCACGGTTGGGCGATCGAGAGGGCGGTTGCGACATCGGCGGGTGTGGCGGGTTGGACGTGGCCGATCAGGGCACCAGTCGCGGGGTTATGGACGGGGGTTTTTGGGGTGTCCGCAACGGTTCCAGCAAGGAGGGGGGCTGCGGTGAACAGGGCGTCCGTGAAAGGAAAGCGGGCGGCGTTGATGTGAGCCAGATCGGCAGCATCAGTCAAATCCCAGCCGCGTGAATTGCGGCGGGCGCCGAACAGGTGCGGGCCGGTGGGCAAGGCGGGGCTGGCAATGGGGGTCAGCGTCTCCATGGCGGTCAGCGGGCAGGCGGCGACGGTTTCGGGCGGCACCTCCTCATTCACGATCTGGTTGACGAAGCTGCTGTTTGCGCCGTTTTCCAGCAGGCGACGCACAAGGTAGGCCAAAAGGTCACGGTGCGCGCCGACCGGGGCATAGATGCGGCAGCGGGTGCCTTGGTCGGTCAGCACGATATCATGCAGGCGTTCGCCCATGCCGTGCAGGCGTTGGAATTCAAAGGCGCGCTTATCTGTCGCCATATCCAGAATCGCGGCGACGGTATGGGCATTGTGGGTGGCGAACTGTGGGTAGATGCGGTCGGTCATTCCCAGCAATTTCCGGGCGTTGGCGATGTAGGACACATCGGTCGCCTGTTTGCGGGTGAACACCGGGAAAGAGGCCAGACCCAGCACTTGGGCGCGTTTCACCTCGGCGTCCCAGTAGGCACCTTTTACAAGGCGGATCATGATCTTGCGATCCAGCCTTGTCGCCAGATCATGCAGCCAGTCGATGGTTGCCCCGGCGCGGCGACCGTAGGCCTGCACCACCACGCCAAAGCCATCCCAACCGCGCAGGGCGGGGTCAGACAGCACGGCCTCGATCACCTCCAGCGACAGGGCCAGACGGTCGGCCTCTTCGGCGTCGATGTTGAAGCCCAGACCTGCGGCTTTCGCGAGGCCCGCGAGGGCGCGGACGCGGGGCACCAGTTCCTCCATGACGCAGGCGCGTTTGGCCACCTCATACCGGGGGTGCAGCGCCGAGAGTTTGACCGAAATGCCGGGGTTGGCGCGGATATCGTCACCTTTGGCGGCACGGGCAATGGCGGTGATCGCGGCAGAGTACGACAGGTGATAGCGGCGCGCGTCATGTTCGGTCCGGGCCGCCTCGCCCAGCATGTCATAGCTGTAGGTGTAGCCCTGCCCCTCCAACTCGCGCGCGCGCTTCATTGCAAGATCAATAGACTCTCCCAGCACAAAGTTGCGGCCCATTTCCTTCATCGCGCGGGCCACAGCGGTGCGGATCACCGGTTCACCCATCCGCTTGATCGCATTGCGCAAGTGGCCTGCAATGCCCGGTTCGGCGTCTTCCAGCACTTTCCCGGTCAGCATCAAGGCCCAGGTGGAGGCATTGACCAGCGACGAGGCCGACCGCCCCAGATGGCGGCCCCAGTCCGACGGCGCGATTTTATCCTCAATCAGCGCGTCCATCGTGGTGGCATCCGGCACCCGCAGCAGCGCCTCGGCCAGACACATGAGGGCGATGCCTTCGTTGGTGGACAGGCCGTATTCAGCCAAGAAAACCTCCATCAACCCTGGCTTCACGCTTGCCCGGATGCGGCGCACGAGGTCGGCACCTGCGGCCGTGATCCGCAACCGGGCGGCGCGATCAAGGTCTGCTTGCAGGGTCAGGGCCTGCACCAGCCCGGCCTCATCCGCCAAGGCTTGAGTGTCGATGATGGTCCAGTTGGCGTCAGTATGGTCGCGGGGCATGGCAGACTCCTGTTTTGGCCAAGGTACACCCATTTTGCCCGGCTGTTTTCCTGATTATGACGTGATAAGCAGGCGATAGGACGGATATTCAGGGGGTTGCGATGCAATATGACCGCATGGTGTTGGACCGTTTCGATGAGGCCATCTTGCGGGTGCTGGCGACGGACGGTCGCATCAGCGCAGTGGAACTGGCCCGCCGCATCGGACTGTCCAAAAGCCCGACGCAGGCCCGGATGAAACGATTGGAGGAGGCGCAGGTGATCACTGGCTACCGCGCCATTCTGGACCCGGTAAAGATGGGGCAATCGCATGTGGCCTTTGTCGAAGTGCGCCTGTCCGACACCCGCGAGGCCGCGTTGCAGGCCTTCAACAAGGCTGTGCTGGCGGTGCCCGAGGTAGAACAATGCCACATGATCGCCTCGCGGTTCGATTATCTTTTGAAGGTGCGGACGGAAAGTATCGTCGATTACCGCCGGGTGCTGGCCGAACATATCACCGCCCTGCCCCATGTGGCGTCCACCAGCACCTATGTGGCGATGGAGGCAGTGAAGGAGGGGTGAGGGAAACTTCGGCATGTACCGGGGCGTAAATGCATAAAGGAGCCGCGCATGGCATGGGTTGATCTGATCGGGCGGATTCTTATTTCACTGCTGTTTGTCGCAGGGGTGGGCCAGAAAGCCACGGACCCTGCGGCGGTGCAAGGGTTGCTGGCGGGGTTTGGCTGGCCGCAATGGCTGGTCTGGCCTGCGCTGGCGTTCAACGCGGCGATGGTGGTGGGGTTGCTGGTGCCACGATGGGTGTTTGTGGCGGCCGTGGCGGGGGCTGCGTATTGCGCGGTGACCAGCGCATTTCACTTCATTCCCGGGGACGGATGGCAAATGTCGATCTTTATCAAGAACTGGGCAATCGCGGGCGGGTTGCTGGTGCTGGCGGCGTCACGGGGGCGCTAAGGGGGTTGTGGGGTGGTCGGAGCCACGCGGAAGTCGTGGCGACGGGCGCTACGGTCTTCAATCTGTGTGCGACAGACATGTATACAGCCTTTCTGACAACCTCAACCGCTGATGATCTGACGTTGATCCGCAAGCTGGTGGGCAATGACAGCAACAAACTGTCGGCCAACGCAGTGAGTTTTACGGCTGGACCGGCAATCACAACCTGCGCGGTTATGACGGCGATGACACGCTGCACGGTGATGCGGAAAACGACACACTGACCGGCGATGGGCGCCGTGCAGATCGTGGTCTTGAACGAAACGGCGGATCAATTCAGCGCCAGCGATTTTCAGTGCACCTGACGCCGAAAGCCGAACTCGTGGTACCCGCGGCCGGACTCGAACCGGCACGGCCATTACAGCCTGAGGATTTTAAGTCCTCTGTGTCTACCATTCCACCACGCGGGCATTGCGGCGCAAGGGGGCGCGGCGGGGGCACCATAGCGGGAATATCGGCGGGGTAAAGCGGCTGCGGGTGGGATGTGACCGGATTGGGGCTTAGCGGTTAAGGTGTGGCCGACGTTTAAAAAGACCCTGCCGCCATGTTTCGCGAGTTGTTTGCATTGCTGATCCTGTCTGCGCCTGCCATGGCGCAACCTTGCCGCTGACCGCGCGGGGGACTGAACCGGGGTGGGTTCTGACCCTGACGGATACCGGGGCCACGCTGTCGCTGGAAGGCGGTGGAGTGCACGACTGGCCTTTGCCCTGTCCCACGCCGGAGGGGACGGACACGCTGTACCAAGTCGCGCCGGACGTTGCGGTGCGCCTGTCGACTGGCCCGCTAACTTCTTGCTGCGCTGCGGCAATTGACATCGTTCCAGTGGCGGTTTCATATACCTGCAAATGTGGGGGACAGAGGCCAGCATGACCAAAATTTACGCAAATGCCGGGGCGGCACTGGACGGGGTGTTGTTTGACGGCATGTTGATCGCATCGGGCGGCTTTGGCCTGTGCGGCATCCCGGAACTGCTGATCGCGGCGATCCGCGATGCGGGCACCAAAAACCTGACGGTGGCGTCAAACAACGCGGGCGTTGACGGCTTTGGTCTGGGGCAGTTGCTGGAAACCAAGCAGGTCAAGAAGATGATCAGCAGTTACGTGGGCGAAAATGCCGAGTTTATGCGGCAGTATCTGAGCGGAGAGCTGGAGCTGGAATTCAATCCGCAAGGCACACTGGCCGAAAGGATGCGGGCGGGGGGCGCGGGCATCCCTGGGTTTTACACGAAAACCGGCGTGGGCACAGTGATTGCCGAGGGCAAGGACGTGAAGTCATTCAACGGGCAGGATTACATTCTGGAAACCGGCATCGTGGCTGACCTTGCGATTGTGAAAGCGTGGAAGGCCGACCCGTCGGGCAACCTCGTATTCCGCAAAACCGCCCGCAACTTCAACCCGCCTGCCGCCACCTGTGGCAAGATTTGTGTGGTCGAGGTTGAGGAGATTGTGCCCTTGGGCGCACTGGACCCCGACACCATCCACCTGCCGGGGATTTACGTGCACCGCATCGTGCAGGGCCGCCATGAAAAACGCATCGAGCAGCGCACTGTGCGCCAGCGGGAGACAGTATAATGTGGGACCGCAACCAGATGGCGGCACGGGCCGCACAGGAATTGCAAGACGGCTGGTATGTCAATCTGGGCATCGGGATACCGACGCTCGTGTCGAATTACATTCCTGCGGGGGTGAATGTGACGCTGCAATCGGAAAACGGGATGCTGGGCATGGGGCCGTTTCCGCTTGAAGGCGATGAAGACGCCGATCTGATCAACGCAGGCAAACAAACCATCACCGAACTGCCGCAGACTGCTTTCTTCGATTCCGCCCAATCCTTCGCGATGATCCGCGGCGGCAAGATCGCCATGGCAATCTTGGGTGCGATGGAAGTTGCCGAAAACTGCGATCTGGCGAACTGGATGATTCCGGGCAAGCTGGTCAAGGGCATGGGCGGGGCGATGGATCTGGTGGCCGGGGTGGGCCGGGTGGTGGTGGTGATGGATCACACCTCCAAACATGGCGAGAGCAAGGTGTTGACGTCCTGCACCCTGCCGCTGACCGGCAAGGGCGTGGTCGACCGGATCATCACCAATCTGGGCGTGCTCGATGTGGTGCCGGGCGGGTTGCGTATCATCGAATGTGCGGACGGCGTGACCGAAGCAGACCTGCGCGCAGCAACCGAGGCCACGATCGTTGACTGACCATCACATCGACCGCCAAGTGCAGGCGGATGGCACCAAGGGTCGCTATGTTATTGCG
>JANNNF010000395.1:0-5296 GCA_031398405.1 Rhodobacterales bacterium
CGTGCCATCCGCCCCGATCTGGCCGGTGTAGGTGGCGAACTGGCTGGATTCGACCTTTACCTCATTTTTGACGGACTGAAACCGCAGCGAGGACGCCGCTGGTTGCAACGTCCAGCCGCTGGCAAAGGGGTCGTCTTGCGCCGCACCTGCGGTGGTCAGCCCCAAGAGGCAAAGCAGCACCACCGAAACCCTGTATAAGATGTGATGGCGCAACGCGGTTTATCCTTTTGACATAGCAGACCTGTTACAGGCCAATCCCGGCATCATCATGACAGCCCGGCACGAACAATTCATTCATATCGACCGCAGCAGAACCTTATTTGACCCAACAGCCGCCGCGATCTGCGTGTAATGGACCTTGCGCGCGGCAGAGGCTTCAGAAGACCTCAGCAACAGAGTTTCAGTCTCGTCCACAATCTGTTGTGCCTGAACCGCCACTTCGGCAAGTTTTTCTTTGCGCACCGGCACCAGCGGGCGAGAGGTGCGAACGCCATCGGCCCCCGACGTACGGGCGGTCGCGCGCGGCAGAACCGGGTCTGCGTTGTTCACAGCCAGCGCATTCAACCGGGCAGCCCCTTGCAACAAGGCGGCACGCGCATCAGCATACTCGCCAGTGTCCGGCATGGCCGCGGCCGCAGCCTCCATACGTTCGGCAAGGCAGTCGATGGCGTAGGCGTCATCCGCCAGACTGGCGCAAAACGCCTGACCGGAATTCAGGATCCGCACCACGCGGTTGGTGTTGGAGCTGGACAGAACCTCGGCACCCGCTGGCAGATCGACGGGCACCGCTGTCGTTCTGCGCGCAGGGTTGGCCGCTGCGATACCCGAGAAAGCTGGCACAAAAACCGAAGGGCTGGCGCCGGCAGCCTCGTCCCCTGCTGAAACGGGCAAAGCAACGGCAAGGGACAACACAAGGCCTGTGGTTGCGTTTTTGATCATGCGGATCATGTCGGCTTATCCCCCGAATACATTGGACAAAGACCAATTCACCGATACGCTGAGACGTCGGCTGTTCTTGGTGTCAAATACATCATTGACCGATGCGTTGAGGGACACATTCTTGAAACTGTCCATCCGCACGGATGCGCCCATATCGAAGGTCTCACCCGTCCATGCAGCACTAAGCCCAAGCGATCTTGACACGCCAATGCCTGCCCCCAGAAACACGCCGGGGTCTTTGGCGTTGTTGCGCAGGTCATTTCCGGCACCCAGGGTCAGCATATAAGGATAGCTGTCCCCATCAGGCGAAAATCGCGCCATACCAAAGGTCGTGATCGCGATTTTGCCCCGCGGCTTGGCCAGACGGGCATCGCCCCAATTGGCGAGATGGTTGCCTTCGATGCTGACATAGGTCGGATGCGCCCCGGCAAGGATACGGCGCGAAAACTTTAGGTTCAGATAGCCGGAATCACCAAAATTGCTTTTTAACGAAGTAATCGTGGTGCTGACCTGAACGCCCACGCTGTCTTCCGCGCTGCCCAGACCAAAGCCCAGCTCCATCGAACCATCCGCCGTGCGCCCGGTGCCAGACCTGCGCGAGGTGCCGGTGATAGACGCAAAGACCGTGCCATTTGGAGCCACCGTTGCCGAGGATATTCCTTGCAAAGTCAGAAACTTGCCCCCATCCTGCGCAGTAGCGGGCCTTGTCGGGGCTATCAGGCAGATTGCTGTTGCCAACACAACAGACCATGTACCAAACCACCGAGTTTTATCAGGATTATCCTTCATGTGAAAGTCCATCTCTTGCGATGCCGGGAAGCCCAATTGCCAATCCACCGGTTCGAACTCATCAAGTCTAAAAACCACGCCTTGCCTGAAAACACAGTTGGCAAGATTACTTTTGAGCAGACTGCGCGCTTGAAAATATATCGTCAAGATTTCCCTGACTATTCCCGGATCTACCTTGCTGTTTTCTGGGGCGGACGACTTGACCGGTACCTGGTTTTTTGCAGGGGTCTTACAAGTTTGGCAAATCGTCACGAGGCGTCACAATGATCACCTTGCACCGGGGTGACAGCGTTGCGCGACTTTTTTCCCCCGGCCGTTACGGTTCTAAGGCATGTCGGTAGTCAGGTGCAAACCGGGGCAGCCCTTCGCCATACCGCCCACGACCGCCAGACGGAATATCCGGCCGGGGATTGCACTTGCCCCCCCGGCGATTAATCTTGCGCCATTCGGCAGGGAGAGACTGTGTGAACAAACCTGAAACCATCGGCCAGATCGGGGGCCGCGATGTTCAAGCTGTTACCTTGCATGGGGCATTTGGCCTGCGCCTGCGTGTGCTGACCTATGGTGCCCGTCTGGCAGAGGTGTGGGTGCCGGACCGTAGTGGGGTCTTGGCGGATATCGTGCTGGGACATGACCGCCTGGAGGACTACCTCGCCTCAAAAACGTACCTCGGGGCCACGTGCGGGCGCTATTCCAACCGAATCGCAGGCGGGCGGTTCAGTCTGGATGGGCAGGAAGTGCAGATTGATTGCAACGAAGGGGCCAAGCATCTGCATGGCGGGCGCGACGGGTTTGACCGCAAGGTGTGGAAGATTGCCGATGTCGCCGAAAATGCGGTTAGCCTGACCGCCGACGCGGCCGATGGAGAGATGGGGTACCCGGGCGCAATGGCGCTGACCTGCCGTTACAGCATTGATGCGGACAACCGGGTGTGGATCGAGATGGGGGCCACGACATCGGCCCCGACGGTGATCAACATGGTCAACCACAGCTATTTCAACATGGCCGGGCAACAATCTGGCGACGTTATGGCGCAACATCTGCGCGTGGGTGCAGGGTTTTACACCCCCGTCGATGGTGATCTGATCCCAACGGGCGAGGTGCTTTCGGTTGCGAACACGCCCTACGACTTCACCACACTGCGGCGCGTGGGGGCAACTTTGGCAGGCCCCTTGGGGTTCGATCACAACTGGTGCCTTTCGGGGCCGATGGAACCCAAATGGGGCGAGGTGCTGCGGTTCTGCGCCGAGGCTGTGGACCCTGCATCAGGCCGCCGAATGGAGGTCTGGACCACGGAACCCGGCGTTCAGCTTTACACAGGTGGCTATATTGACAGCAGCTTGCCCGGCAAGGACGGAGCGCTTTATGGTCCGTTCAGCGGCTTCACGCTGGAAACCCAGACCTTCCCCGATTCGCCAAACCGTCCACAGTTCCCGTCGGCACGGCTGGATCCGGGCAAGACGTACCGACACCTGATGGCCTTTGACTTCGCCCCGGCCTGACGCGCATCACTTTGATGAAATGTAACGCGAATTCCAATCCTGCTGCAGGCAACCCCTGCGCAGGACGCCCGTCCTGCGCTGCCTTGCTTTTGGGCAAGCCGCAAACTTGTTGCATATTGTAATACTTTTGATAGCCTGTCTTCACGTCACGTTGAGGAGCGTGACCAAAATCTCTTGGGAGGAATCATGACTGTTTTCATACAACTCGCGCTTGGCGCGGGGCTGGCGGCGCTTTTGTCATCGGCAGCCTGCGCGGAAGGGCTGCAAGGCAAAGTGATCGGCTTTTCGCAAATCGGGTCTGAATCCGGCTGGCGGGCGGCGGAAACTTCGGTGACGAAAGCCGAGGCTGAAAAGCGCGGCGTCGATCTGAAGTTTGCCGATGCACAGCAAAAGCAGGAAAACCAGATAAAGGCGATCCGGGGCTTTATCGCCCAAGGGGTTGCAGGCATTCTGGTGGCCCCCGTGGTATCCACCGGCTGGGACGAAGTGCTGACCGAAGCTAAGGAAGCAAATATTCCCGTGGTCCTGCTGGACCGTGGCATCGACGCCAGTGAAGACCTGTATCTGACCTCCGTGGCCTCTGATCAGGTTAAGGAAGGCCGCGTTGCTGGCGAATGGTTGCTGGGCAATGTCGGCGACAAGACCTGCAACGTGGTGGAACTGCAAGGCACTGTGGGATCATCGCCCGCGATCAACCGCAAGCAGGGCTTTGAAGAGGCACTGGCGGGCAAGGCCAACGTCACCATCATCCGCAGCCAGACTGGGGACTTTACCCGCTCCAAGGGCAAGGAAGTGATGGAAGGCTTCCTGAAGGCCGAAGATGGCGGTAAGAACATCTGCGCGGTCAATGCCCATAACGACGACATGGCGGTCGGTGCGTTGCAGGCGATCAAGGATGCGGGCCTGAAGCCCGGATCCGATATTCTGGTGGTGTCGATTGACGCCGTGCCCGATATTTTTGCCGCCATGGCCGCAGGTGAAGCCAACGCTACGGTCGAACTGACCCCCAACATGGCAGGCCCGGCGTTCGACGCGCTGGATGCTTATCTCAACGCAGGCACGGTTCCGGCGAAGTTCATCATCACAGACTCAAAGCTCTACACCCCGGCTGATGATCCGCAGGACGAATACGACCGCCGCAAGGGGCTGGGCTACTAACTGCCTCTCTATCTTCGCCGACCCGCGGCACAGCCCTTGGGTCGGCGGAATTGCTTTCCGACGGCAATAGGGAAACAGTCGGCAGATCGAAGGGAAGGGGCAGTCAATGTCAGAAGCGGCAAAAGCCGTCTTGCAGGCCAAAGGGATCGTCAAGGTTTTTGGCGGCCATCGCGCGCTGGACGATGTGGATTTCGATCTGCGCAGCAGTGAGGTTCACGCCTTGCTGGGCGAGAATGGGGCCGGAAAATCCACTCTGATCAAGATATTGACCGGCGCCTACCAACCCGATGGCGGCGCGGTTCTTTTGGACGGCGACCCCGTTTCCTTAAGCGGCCCGTTGCAGGCGCAGGGGTATGGCATCGGCACGGTCTATCAAGAGGTCAACCTGCTGCCCAACCGGTCTGTCGCCGAAAACCTGTTTCTGGGCCGCCAACCCACCCGTTTCGGTCTAGTCCAACGCCGCGAGATCGAAGCCCGCGCCCGCGCCGTGCTGGCGACCTATGGCCTTGATATCGACGTGCGGGCCGAACTTTCGGAATTCTCGGTTGCGGTCCAGCAGATTGTTGCCATCGCCCGAGCGGTGCAACTGTCGGGCAAAGTACTGGTGCTGGACGAACCTACCGCCAGCCTTGACCGGAATGAGGTGGACCGCTTGTTTGATGTGGTCCGCAGCCTGAAAGCGCGCGGTCTGGGCATAATCTTTATCACTCATTTTCTGGATCAGGTCTTTGCACTGGCCGACCGGGTCACCATCTTGCGCAACGGCCGCAAGATCGCGACGCATGATCTGGCAACCGTCAGCACAACCGATGTGGTGCGGATGATGCTGGGCAAGGATGTGGCGTTCGACCATCACCCCACGGGCTTGGGCGAGGCTGTGCGCGGCGCCCCGAAAGTGACCTTTACCG
>JANNNF010000429.1:0-8187 GCA_031398405.1 Rhodobacterales bacterium
CCAACGTGAAATGGCTGATGGCACAGCATATCATCATCGAAGGGGTTGAGACGCGCATTTGCGGTGGCGGGTTTGGCATCTTTGGGCACGGCAATGTACCCTGTCTGGGCGAAGCGCTGTTTCCGGTGCGCCACGAATTTCCACTGTACCGGGGCCAGAACGAACAAAGCATGGGCTTTGCTGCCGCTGCCTATGCCAAATACCACCTGCGCCAACGTTTCATGTTCTGTACGGCCAGCGCGGGGCCGGGCACTGCGAATTTGCTGACCGCGGCAGCGCTGGCGCATGCCAACCGCTTGCCGATGCTGATGCTGTGCGGCGATACTTTCATCACCCGCTTGCCCGACCCCGTACTGCAACAGTTAGAGCATTTCGGCAATCCGACACTGGGGGTGAGTGACGCCTTCAAGGCCGTCACCCGGTTCTGGGACCGCATCACCCACCCGGCACAGATCATGCAGTCCTTGCCCGCCGCCTTGGCCACCATGCTGGACCCTGGCGATTGTGGCCCTGCCTTTATCGGCCTGCCTCAGGATCTGCAGGGTTGGGCGTATGACTATCCCTCGGGCTTCTTTGCAAAGCGCATCCATCACATACGTCGCCAATCCCCGGATGAGGCAGAAGTGGCGACGGCAGTCTCGACGCTTTCCAACGGGAAGCGACCGGTCATCATCGCAGGCGGCGGTGTGCAATATTCTCGTGCCACGGCAGAACTGACCGATTTCGCCCGCGCCCATCGTATCCCGGTCATCGAGACCATCGCAGGGCGGGCCAATCTGCTGGCTGATGATCCCTTGAACATCGGGCCCGTGGGGGTGACCGGATCAGACAGCGCCAATGCAATTGCTGCACAGGCCGATGTGATTTTGGCTGTGGGCACACGATTGCAGGATTTCACGACCGGCTCATGGACAGCTTTTGCCACTGACGCCCAGCTGATCTGTCTGAACGTGGGGCGGCATGATGCAGCCAAGCATGGGGCGATCACGGTTGTGGGTGACGCGCAAAAGGGGCTTTTGGCGCTTGGGGCGGGGCTTGTGGGCTATCAGGCCCCTTCTGACTGGCTCGCTTTGGCGCAGGATCATCGCCGCGCTTGGGACGCCTATGTTGATAAAAACACTTCGCCGGGCAACAGGCCCAATTCCTATGCCCAAGCCATTGGTGTGGTCAATGCACTGTGCCATCCGCGTGACAGAGTGGTAGCGGCGGCGGGCGGATTGCCTGCCGAAGTCACCGCCAACTGGCGCACGCTTGGACTGGGGACTGTGGATGTAGAATTTGGCTTTTCCTGCATGGGGTACGAAATTGCCGGTGGCTGGGGGGCGCGCATTGCGCAGTCCGAAACTGAACCCGACCGCGACACCGTGGTGTTCTGCGGCGACGGGTCCTATCTTTTGATGAACTCTGACATCTATTCGGCAGCCCTGACGGGCAAAAAGCTGATCGTTGTGGTGCTGGACAATGGCGGTTTTGCTGTCATCAACAAGTTGCAGAACAACACCGGAAATGAGTCCTTTAACAACCTGATAAAGGATTGTCCGACGGTAGCCGAGCCTTTCGCCGTTGACTTCGAGGCACATGCCCGCGCGATGGGGGCCGAAGCCGAAACCGTCGAAAACTCCGCCGAACTGGCCGAAGCGTTCAAACGCGCCCAGACAAGCAGGCGTACGTCGGTGATCATCATGCAGGTCGACCCTCATGAGGGTTGGACAACTCAGGGCCACACATGGTGGGAGGTCGGCACGCCTCAGGTTTCTGACAGCCCGCGTGTCACTGCAGCCCATGACGAGTGGGAAGCAGGCCGCACAGGTCAGCGGGCGGGCTTGTGATGCAAACCTTGCACCGCAATTCCTTTGTCGTCCTTGGCCGCGCGGGAATGGACCTTTACGCCGACCCAATCGGCACAAGGATCGAGGCGGCGGCGGGGTTTGTTGCCCATTTGGGAGGGTCCGCCGCCAACATCGCGGTGGCCTTGGCGCGTCAGGGGGCAAAATCCGCGTTGGTCAGCCGGGTGTCTGATGATGCAGTCGGGCGCTTTTGTCTGGCACAGTTGGATCATTACTGCGTTGATCGCCGCCATGTCAGCCTTGCCACAGGTGAGGCGCGGACGTCATTGGCCGTTGTAGAAACCCGTATCGAAGATTGCCAATCCGTCATCTACCGCAACAACGCCGCTGACTTTGCGTTGACCAAGGCCGATGTAGAAGCGGTTGATTTCAGCCAATACGGCGGCTTGGTCATCACCGGCACTGCCTTGGCGCAAGAACCTTCGCGCGCGGCGACCTTGCGGGCTTTAGACCGCGCCCTCGAGGCTGGCATCACTACGGTGATGGATATTGATTACCGCCCCTATTCCTGGCCCTCTTCCGAGGAGGCACGGCAGGTCAACCTGCGGGCCGCGCAGGCTTGTGACATTGTCGTGGGCAATGATGTCGAGTTTGGACTTCTTGTGGGCGATCATGCCAAAGGCGTTGCTGGTGCGCGGGCGCTGGTGGCCGAAGGGGCTGCCATTGCGGTTTACAAGATGGGTGAAGCGGGGGCGGTTACGGTGTCGGCTGAGTGCGAATTCTCAACCAGCATTTACCGCACTGAACCGCTGAAACCCACCGGCGCGGGCGATGCGTTCATGGGCGGCTTTTTGGCCGACTTGGCCGGGGGCCAGCCTCTGCGCGCCGCCGTTTTGCGAGGCTCCGCCGCTGCTGCGATGGTGGTGGCCCGCGTGGCTTGCTCGCCCGCCATGCCGACCCGTGCCGACCTTGACGCCTTCCTTGCCGCCCGTCCCGACCCTGAAATCGTATAGGAGGCCGCCATGCACATCGCGCCGCACGACAACCAGAACCGGCCCATCGTTGATGTCGATCACCCCTTGGTACCGCTGACCTATTTCAACATCGTGAAACTGACCAAAGGGCAGACCTTCGACTACGCGGTTGCGGGCTATGAGACTTGCATTGTGCCTGCCACAGGCACGATCACTGTCAAGGTCGGGGGGCAAACCCATACCGATTTGGGCCAGCGTCGGGCCGATGTCTGGGATGGCGAACCCGAGGGGGTTTATGTGCCAACAGGCATGGCTGCCCATATGACCTGCTTAAGCGATGAGACCGAGGTGTTCATCGCAGGCGCAAAGTTTGACAAGGTGTTAGACCCCTTCGCCGTGCGCGCAGATGAGATTGACCGCGTACAATACGGGTCGGACGACACCAAGACGCACCGCAAGATCAAGCATATCCTTGGCACCAAGTATCACGACCGGGTAGGCCGTTTGCTAGTGTCAGAGTTGTTTACCGTAGGCGCAGGGGGCTGGTCGGGCTTTCCCAGCCACAAGCACGACACTGACAGATTGCCCGATGAAACCCGCCACGATGAAACCTATAACTTCCGCTTCAGACCCCCTCACGGATCAGGTCTGCAGATGCTCCAGCGGGTCGATAACGAACCCGGTGACGCGTATCATATCATGGACGGCTCAACAGTCGTGATCGACAAGGGCTATCATCCTTGCTGCGTCTTGCCAGGCTATCAGATGTATTACTTCACAATCCTTGGCGGGCAATCGCAGCGCAGCCTGAAGCAGTTCTTCCAACCCACTCACGCCGATCAGGTCCACACCATTCCTGGCATCCTTGATATGGTTGCAAAATTCAAATGACGGGCTCCGCATGACACGCGCAACCTTGGCCGAAGTTTTGCAACCCGCCCTGCGCAACGGGTATGCCGTGGCGGGTTTTGTCTGCCTTGGCTGGGAAGACGCCCGCGCCTTTGCCCACGCCGCCGAAGCCGAAGGCACCCCAGTTATCCTGCAAGTTGGGCCAGGGTGCCGCGCTCATACTCCGTTGCCGGTATTGGGCGCGATGTTTCGTCATCTGGCAGACAGCGTGTCGGTGCCTGTGGTGTTGCATCTGGATCATGGTCGCAGCCTCGACGAGGTACACGAGGCGCTTGAGTGTGAGTTTACCTCTGTGATGTATGACGGGTCACACTTGCCCTTGGACGAAAACATCCGCAATACCGCCGAGATTGTCGCTTTGGCCCATGGGCACGGAGTTTCCTGCGAGGGCGAGGTCGGGTTTGTCGGCTATGCTGGAGAAGCCGTATCCGCACACACTATTCCGGCCGACGCTGCGCGCTTTGCTGCTGAAACCGGGGTCGATGCGATGGCCATCGCGGTAGGGAATGTGCATTTGACCCAAGGCCACTGCGCGCAAATCGACGAGCGCGCGCTAGGTGCAATCGCTTTTGCCACCCGCGGTCAAGTGCCATTGGTTATTCATGGCGGCTCCGGTGTTCCTCCTGACCAGCGAATGAGATTGGCGCGCACCACACCGATATGCAAATTCAACATCGGGACCGAGCTGCGGCAAGTCTTTGGCACCACCCTGCGACAGACCATGCAGGAAAACCCATTAGAATTTGATCGGATCAAGCTGTTGGCAGCAACCGAAGAGCCAATGCGGACCAGTGCGCAAAAAGTCCTGCGTGAGATGCGAGGTCGGAAGGGCTGGTGAGTATGCGACGAATTCTGGGTAAGCCTGATTTAAGAAACCCAGATACAGTTGAATGCCAAGCGAAGCGATGCAGACGGGTCGGGCAGTCGAGGGTGGCCGCTTTCAATCTTTATTCAATGGAAATCCCGGCTCGGGAACAGCTTTTTCGCCTGCTCGCGAGGGTGGTGGGCTACAGATTTTCCCCGGCTGATGACCGGGCGCTTCGTCTCATCCGCCCGGCCGTCATTGGCGTCGATTATGATGGGGCGACCGAGGGTTGCCAGCAGCGGTGAGACATCCTCGACCTTCTCGGCAATCAGATGTGTTGTCGGGCCATCGTGCTGAACGCGGCCGGTGACGCGGACCAGACGCCCGGCGATCACTGCCTTGCGGAACGCCTCGTAGACCTGTTTCCAGACAATCACATTCGCGGTGCCGGTTTCATCCTCCAGCGTCAGGAAGATCACGCCCGCTGCGGTTCCAGGGCGTTGGCGGGTGATGACAAGGCCCGTGACGGTGACGCGGCCTTTCGCCTGCGGCAGCCTGTCATGTGCAAGACTTTCCGGAAGACGCGGGCGCAGCAGTTCCATCGGGTGGGCGCGCAAGCTCAGGCGCAATGAGAGATAATCCTCGATCACCTCTTGGCCCAGTGTCATCTGCGGCAGGGTAACGGTCGGCTCAATACCGCCCTCGCCATCGGTACCAAACAACGGCAGCGGAGCAGGGGCTTTCAAAGCCTTGGCCGCCCAAAGGGCATCGCGTCGGGTCAGGGCAATCGCAGCAAAGGCATCGGCTTCGGCAAGCCGCTCCAGTGTGTCGGGATGCACTCCCGCACGGCGCCAGAGGCTTTCGACATCAGGATAGCCGTTGCCACGGGCTGCGGCGATCCAGGAGGCATCTTCCTGACGCATGCCCTTGATCTGGCGAAAGCCAAGCCGCAAGGCCAGCCCGCCATCCGGGCGCAATTCCAGGGTGCAATCCCAGACCGAATGGTTGACCGAGACCCCTCGGACCTCGACACCATGATCGCGGGCATCGCGGATCAACTGGGCTGGTGCATAAAACCCCATCGGCTGGCTGTTCAGAAGCGCGCAGGTGAAAACCGCCTGATGATGGCATTTGAGCCACGCCGAAATGTAAACCAGCCGCGCAAAGCTGGCCGCATGGCTTTCGGGGAAGCCATAGCTGCCAAAGCCTTCGATCTGCGCGAAACAGCGCACTGCGAAATCCGCATCATACCCACGCGACAGCATGCCCGAAACGAAACGGTCGCGGAAGCTGCCAATGGTGCCCATCCGTTTGAAGGTCGCAAGGCTGCGGCGCAAACGATCCGCCTCTGAGGGGGTGAAGCCCGCGCCCGAGATCGCAATCTGCATGGCCTGTTCCTGAAACAGTGGCACGCCGTATGTGCGTCCCAGCACCTCCATCAAGGCAGGGCCGAGGTCCTCTACGGGTTCCCGGCCCATGCGGCGGTTGATGAAGGGATGCACCATGCCGCCCTGAATCGGTCCGGGGCGGACGATGGCGACCTCACAGACCAGATCATAGAATTTGCGGGGGCGCATCCGGGGCAGGAAGTTCAGCTGCGCCCGGCTTTCCACCTGGAAGACCCCGATGGCATCGGCGCGGCAGAGCATGTCATAGACCGGCATATTCTCGGGCGGGACATTGGCGAGTGTCAGCTTTTGTCCCCGATGATCGACCAACAGTGCAAAAGCCTTGCGGATTGCTGTCAGCATGCCGAGGGCGAGGATATCGACCTTCAAAAGCCCCAAAGCGTCGATGTCGTCTTTGTCCCATTCAATGATGGTCCGATCTTCCATCGCGGCGTTCTCAATCGGGCACAACTCGTCCAACCGACCGTGTGTGATGACAAATCCGCCGACATGTTGGCTGAGATGGCGGGGGAAACCGATGATCTCTCCTATCAGCTTTGCCGCCAGCACCATGCGATTGTCGGTGGGATCCAACCCTGCGTCGCGCATGCGGTCTTCCCCCGGCGCGGCAGAGGACCACCCCCAGATTTGCCCCGAGAGGCGGGCGATCACGTCTTGGGACAAGCCCATGACTTTGCCCACTTCGCGGATGGCTGCGCGACTGCGGAAATGAATCACTGTGGCTGTCAGCCCTGCCCTGTCGCGGCCATAGCGGGTATAGATCCACTGGATGACCTCTTCACGCCGTTCATGTTCAAAATCGACGTCAATATCCGGTGGCTCTCCGCGTTCCTTGGAAATAAACCGCTCAAAGATAAGGGTGATGGACTCTGGTGGCACTTCGGTGATGCCCAGAAGATAGCAGACCACCGAATTGGCGGCAGACCCGCGCCCCTGACACAGGATGCCTTCGCCCCGCGCAAACTGGACGATGTCATGCACGGTCAGGAAATAGGGCGCATAATCCACCTCCCGGATCAGGGTCAGTTCCTTTTCAACGCGGTGCAGGATCTTTGGCGGCGGACCGGACGGGTAACGCCAGCTCAGACCAGCGCGGGTCAGACGCTCCAGCCTTGCCTGCGCGGGTTCGCCATCCCTTGCCTCGTCAGGATACTGATAGCGCAGGTCGCTGAGGCGGAACGCGCAGCGGTCGGCTATCTCCACTGTGCGTCGCAAGGCAGCGGGGTGGCGGTGGAAGAGGCGCGCCATATCAGCTTCGGATTTGAGGCGGCGTTCGCCATTGGCCAACCGCTTTTCACCGATGTTGTCGATGGTGCAGCCCTCGCGCAAACAGGTCAGCACATCGGCCAAGGGGCGGCGGGCTGCACGGTGCATCAGCACATCGCCCACAGCCACCATCGGCAAATTGGCACCTTGGGCCATGGTCGCCAACCGATCCAGACGGGTTTGGTCGCGACCATCATAGCGGGGGGCGGCCCCCAGAAAGCATTGCCCCGGGAAGGCCTGCGCCAAAGCCCGCAGGTCGCTGCGGGTGGCGTTGAAACTGGGGTCTTCCAGCGGATCGGGGGGCAGGGCAATCAGGATCATACCTGCGCCCCAGTCCAACAGATCTGCGCGCTGAAGATAACAATGGCCTTTGGGCGCGCGGCGTTTGCCCAAGGACAAAAGCCGGGTCAGGCAGGACCAGTTCGCCAGATCGGTCGGCAGAGCCAGCCATTCAACCGCAGAATCCGTCAGAATCAACCGCGCACCCGCAATCAGTTTTGGCAATGGTGTGGCGGACGCTGCGGGGGCATCCGTCTGGCCGGTAAAATGCGGCACGGTCTGGCGGCTGGAATGATCGGTCACGCGTTGCGACCGGATGGTTGGGCCGTCTTGCGCTGCAGCACCCGTGTCCTCGGCCTCATCGCGCATCCGGGCCAGTTCCTTCAGCGCCGAATACGCCCGCAGATTTCCCAACTGGATGGTTCGAACCTAACTTTGCGGGTACAACATTCCCAGCACAGGTTTCCACTTCCGCGTTCAATGCGAATGGCTGCAATCCAGGGCAAGGGGCTAAGCTCACTGCAGGCGATGAATGTCTGAATTCTGCAAGAAACATGCTTGCGCTGAGGATGAACTTAGCTAATCCTTGTCCGGTGCAGGGTTTAGATATTGCGTGAAGGTTTTGCTGGCTGTGGCAAAAGAGGTACGGATCAGAGAGGTAAAGTTCGCGTAGAATGCGCACAGGTAGTTGAAGTGTAAAGCTCTTTTGAATGACTGAAACAGATGCCTGCAAATCATCGCGCGTTGCGTCCTAACGG
>JANNNF010000498.1:0-19249 GCA_031398405.1 Rhodobacterales bacterium
ATCGGGGCAATAGGTATAGCCAAAGTAAACCAGCGACGGTTTTGTCAGAATCTGAGTATCCGTAACAGTGGCCCCGGTCTCGTCAACCAGAGTGAAGGCCCCACCGATATCACCGCCGCCCACTTGACCGCCCCGGCATTGCGCAAAGGCATCGCCTGATTGCTGGCTATAGACAAACCACGCAGATCCACCCAGCAAGGCTGCAACCGCACCCGCCGCAACTCCGGCATAGAGCCTTGTCATATCACACCTCAAAGTCAGATACTTGCTGCGGCAGTGATCTTCCAAGAACGCCACCTTCGCAATAGGTCACTTTCGCCCACCAAGGAGCCTCAATGCCCACCACGCCCCTCGGACATATCTCGCGCGACACCCGCAGTGATTGGGTTCGCCTGCGCACGTTGATCATGCTGCGCTGGATGGCAATTGTCGGTCAGCTTGCCGCCATCACCACCGCTGAACAGCTCTATGCGCTGCAACTGCCGCTAGGGCTGTGCTATCTGGCGGTTGGGGCGTCGATCATTGCAAACCTGATTTCGATCTTCGTCTTTCCCGAAAACAAGCGCCTGTCTGAGGCAGAAGCCCTGCTGACCCTTCTGTTTGACCTGTCGCAACTGTCGTTCCTGATCTTTCTGACCGGCGGGCTGACCAATCCCTTCGCTTTGCTGATTTTGGCCCCCGTCACCATTTCGGCCTCCGCGCTGGAATTGCGGACCACAGTTGTTCTGGGGTTGGCCGCGATTTCGCTGATCACACTGAGCGCGTTCATTAACGTACCGCTGCGGTTTGACGATGGCACTGTGCTTGATGTTCCCCCGCTTTTTGAGTTCGGCTATTTGCTGGCGATCATTATCGGCATCCTTTTTCTGGGCCTGTATTCCCGCAAGGTTGCGATGGAAATCAGGTCCATGTCTGACGCGCTGCTGGCCACCCAGATGGCTTTGGCGCGTGAACAAAAGCTGACCGCTCTGGGCGGTGTGGTGGCCGCTGCTGCGCATGAATTGGGCACGCCTCTTGCAACCATAAAGCTTGTCAGTTCGGAATTGATGGATGAACTTGCCGACCGCCCAGACCTGCTGGCCGATGCCCTGCTGATCCGCGAACAGGCAGACAGGTGTCGCGATATCCTGCACAGTATGGGCCGCGCGGGCAAAGATGACTTGCTGATGCGGCAAGCCCCACTGGAGACCGTGTTGCGTGAGGCGGCCGAGCCGCATCTGGCGCGGGGCAAAAGGGTCGAATTTTGCCTTCCTCCCGACCGACAACCTACCATCCTGCGCCGCCCCGAGGTTATCCACGGCTTGCGTAACCTGATCCAGAATGGCGTTGATTTTGCCCATAGTGCCGTGTGGATAGAGGCTGACTGGACGGACCGCACCCTGACCATCCGCATCGTTGACGATGGCACCGGCTATCCTCCGCACGTGATTGGCCGCATTGGCGACCCCTTTGTGCGCGCCCGCCAGTCGGACCCTGACGCATCGCGCCGTCCGGATTATGAAGGCATGGGGCTGGGCCTGTTCATCGCCAAAACCTTGCTGGAACGGTCAGGGGCCGACCTTACCTTTGCCAATGCGTCCGACCCGTTTCTGACCCCCGAAGAACGGCCTGAACGATCCGGAGCAGTGGTCGAAGTGATCTGGCCGCTGGCGAAAATCCTCGCGCCCGTAGACGGCAGTCTGGGAGAAAACAGCCGTTTCGATGTTTGATCTGCAAGACCGGTTCCTGATAAATCGCTTTGTTTAACCTAGCGTTAACTTTATCTCTTCTAAGTGGTATCCTGCAACCCAAGGGATAGCACATGCTGTTTGATTGGATCTCGGCCATCGGATTGATGTTAACGGCGGCGCTTGCAGCCTGCATCGGGCTATTTTCAATGGCCAGCCTTTATCGGCGGCCCGATGCGCTGCCTGACAGCATTTTTTCCGGTCTGACCACATCGACGCAATTCACAGGCACGCAATTCTTGTTTGATGGCGATGTGCTGGTCGATGCGACTCCGACAGCCCGGCTGATGATTGCAGAAAGCCCACTGCGGGGCGGGCCTTGGTTGCGGCTGGTGGCCCAGCTCGGGCCGCGCTTTCCCGACCTGGAAACCCGAGTGCTAACCCTGACGAATACAGGGCAGTTCATGCTGGCCGCCGTGGGCAAGGGCGCGCCCCTGATGCTGCGGGGCGAAATGACCGGTGGGCTGACCCGCCTGACCCTGATCGACCCCGAAGGCGACGCCGCACGCCCCGGCGCTGATACCGCCGCCTTGCTTTCCCTGAATGACGAGGTGGACGCCCTGCGCCTGGTCGTCGCCAACGCCCCCGTGCTGATCTGGCGCGAACGTGGCGATGGCGAAGTGATCTGGGCCAACTCCGCTTACCTTTTGCGCGCAACAGAGCGGCTGTTGACCGGGCAGGAACTGACCTGGCCCTTGCCGCGCATGTTTGATCGCACGGCCAGCACTCAGGGTGCCTTCGGGCAGCGTCAGCGTCTGGACGGGCCCGATGGCATCCAGTGGTACGATCTGATGGGGGTTCCTGACGGTGACGGGCGCATGGTGTTTGCCCTGCCTGCCGATGCCACCGTGATGGCCGAATCGTCCTTGCGCGAATTCATGCAGACCCTGACCAAAACCTTTGCCCACCTGCCCATCGGTCTTGCGATTTTTGACCGGAATCGTCAGTTGCAACTGTTCAACCCGGCCCTGCTAGACCTGACCTCCTTGCCCCCCGATTTCCTGTCCGCCCGCCCCACTTTGATGTCGGTGCTGGACGCGATGCGCGACCGCGCGATGATCCCGGAACCCAAGGATTACCGCACCTGGCGCAAACAGATGACCGAACTGGAACAGGCCGCATCCTCTGGCCTTTACGAAGATACATGGAGCCTGCCGGGCGGTCAGACCTACCGCGTCATCGGCAGGCCCCATCCCAATGGCGCGCTTGCGTTGATGTTTGAGGATATATCGACCGAGATGTCGCGCACCCGCCGCTACCGCGCCGATCTGGAACTTGGGCAGTCGGTGTTCGACGCGCTGGAAGAAGGCATCGCCGTGTTTTCGCAATCGGGCAATCTGGTGATGACCAACGCCGCCTACTGTCGGCTCTGGCAGCACCATCCGGCAGAACTGCTGTCGGATGCTGGTATCCGGTCGCTGAACCGCTGGTGGCGCGACAATTCCGCGCCCAGCCTGCTGTGGGATGACGCCGAAAGTTTTGTTTTCACGCTTGGGGCCCGCGACCCTTGGGAAGGCGAAGTTCGCCTCCCCGATGGCCGGTTGATCCTGTGTCGCTTTGCCGGTTTGGCCGGGGGGGCGACGCTGGTGTCATTCCGCCCCGCCCGTGCAGACAGTACCAGCCTAGTCTTCGCCCCCGGCCTGGACCGCCTGACCGCCTGATCCGGTTACAGATCAGATGGCAGCAGGTCTGCCGGAAAGTTTTGATAGCTTACAGGCCGCAACCAGCGCCGGATCGCCATGGTGCCCACCGATGTTGCGCCAAAGTTGGTAGACGCGGGGTAGGGCCCGCCATGCACCATAGCCTCTGAAACCTCGACACCTGTCGGAAAACCGTTCGCCAGAATCCGCCCGGCCTTGCGGTCCAGCACGGGCAACAGCGCGCGGGCCGCATCGGTATCTGCGGCGTCCATGTGCAGGGTGCAGGTCAACTGCCCCTCCATCGCTTTGGCCAACGCTGTCATCTGATCCAGATCACGCACGGTGACGACAATGGCAAGTGGGCCGAACACCTCATGCGACAGGGCAGGATTGGCCAAATAGTCATCGCCCGAAACCCGGAACAGCGCAGGCGTGGCGGAACGGTCTGCACTGGCCGAGGCTACCAGCGTTTCAACGCCACTGGTACCGGCAATCTGGTCACGCCCCTTCCTGTATGCCACTGAAATCCCTTCCGTGAGCATGGTCTGCGCACCCATCGGGGTCAGCGCGGCCTGCGCTGCCATGACGAATTCGTCCGCCTCGGGACCGGCAACCACAACCGCAATGCCCGGGTTGGTACAAAACTGCCCTGCCCCCATGGTCAGCGACCCCGCCCAACCGGCGGCAATCGCGGCCCCCTTGGCCGACACCGCATGGGGCAGCAGGAACATCGGGTTTACCGACCCCAACTCACCATAAAACGGCACCGGGTTTGGCCGTTGCGCGCAAAGATCGAACAAGGCCCGACCGCCCGCCAGACTGCCGGTAAAGCCTACCGCCGTGATCAGGGGGTGCTGCACCAACGCCTCGCCCACCTCGCGGCCATCACCCTGCACCAGACTGAACACACCGGGATGGATGCCACAGGCGGCAATCGCCGCTGCAATGGCTTGGGCGACAATCTCACCCGTGCCGGGATGTGCCGGGTGGCCCTTGACCACAACCGGACAGCCCGCCGCAAGCGCGGACGCCGTATCACCCCCCGCCGTGGAAAATGCCAATGGAAAGTTTGATGCCCCAAACACCGCAACTGGCCCGACAGCCCGCTGCATCAAACGGATTTCTGGTCGCGGCATCGGGATGCGATCCGGCAGGGCCACATCGGTGCGCTGATCCAGAAAATCCACCTTGCGGATGTGATTGGCAAACAGCCGCAACTGGCCAGTGGTGCGCCCCCGCTCGCCTTCAAGCCGGGCGGCGGGCAGCCCGGTTTCCGCCGTGCCAATTGCAGTAATGTCGGGACCACGGGCTTCAATCTCATCCGCTATACGGTTCAGAAATGCCGCACGATCGCCGCGGGGCAGGGCCGAATATGACCAGAACGCATCCTCAGCGGCCACGCAGGCCGCATCAACATCCGCCGCTGTGCCGACAGACACAGAAAAAGGCGTGCCCGCAGCCGGGGATGACAAAAAGGTTCGTGCGCCCTGAACCCACATGCCCGCAATCAGATGCTTTCCAGTCAACATCACATATCCTTTTTGTTATGTATTAACGCCTAAACTGTTGATCTTTGGCATTAAGCTGCGCTCGCGGTTTGTCCACCCCCTAAAACAGCTCTGGCGGCAGTATATGCCGTCACACAGGCTTGATCACATTCCCGTCAACCCGGTAATGCCCGGTCCCCTGACCCGAATTGAACGGCACGACCGCAACAAAAGGAAGATGCCATGTTCAGAATAACCGCCCTTGCCAGCCTGATTGCCGCCCTGTCAGGAGCCGCATTTGCCGGGGATCAGTATGTGGACACCACGGGGTTTGCGGTGTCGGGTTATGACGTGGTGTCGTATTTCAACCTGCCGCAGGCCGGAGTCGGCCACGTTCAGCCCAGCCCAGCGCTGGGCAAGGCTGATATCACCGCCGATTACAACGGTGCGACCTTTGCCTTTGCGAGCGCTGCCAACCGCGATGCCTTTGCCGCCGACCCTGCCGCCTATGCCCCACAGTATGATGGCCACTGCGCCTACGGCGTGGCGAAGGGCGGCAAGGTGCCGGGCAACCCGACACTGTGGCGGATTGTCGATGGCAAGCTGTATCTGAACATCACCAAAAACGTGGTCCGATTCTGGGAGGAAGACATTCCCGGCAACCTGACCAAGTCTGGCAAGAACTGGATCGGATTAGAGCCTGACGCCGCCTCGCATGACATCATTCCGAACTTCACCTCGGCAGCGCCGGTTGCGCATTAGGCCCGTTCCCGCCACCATGCGGGCGCATCTACTACAGGCCGGAGGCCCATTTGACCCATACTACAGTGACTGGAGCCGATGTGATCGGCCGCGCCCTTGCCCGTGCCGGTGCGACCCATGCGTTTGGTATCCCGGGGGGTGAGGTTCTGGCGCTGATGCAAGGGCTGGACGGTGCCGGGTTGCGGTTTGTGCTGGTCAAACACGAAAACAGCGGCGGTTTTTTTGCCGAAGGGCATTGGCATATGACTGGGGCGCTGCCGGTGCTGGTGGCAACCCTTGGACCGGGGGTGGCCAATGCGGTGAACGTGGTCGCTAACGCCCTGCAAGACCGGGTGCCGCTGATTTTCCTGACCGGGTGTGTCGATGCGGCAGAGGCTGAAACCTATACGCATCAAGTGTTCGATCATCAGGCGATGCTGCGACCCGTGGTCAAGGCCTCTTTGCGCGCCAGTGCCGGGGCGGTTGGGGCGGTGATGGCCAAGGCGATTGCGATTGCCACCTCGGGCCAGCCCGGCCCGGTGCATATCGACGTGCCAATTTCGGTAGCGGAAGGGGTAGAGGCCGACCCCTCTTTGCCGATGGCGTCTGCCCTGCCCGGTTTGCCGCCTGCCAGCCTTCTGGCATTGGCGCGTGCGGTGTTGTGCGGGGCAACCCGCCCGCTTGCGATAGCGGGGGTGGATGCGGTGAACGAACGGGCCGGCCCGGCGATTGCCGCGTTTTGCATCGAACACAACATCCCCCTGATCACCACCTACAAAGGCAAGGGCTTGCTGCCCGAGGATCACCCATTGAGCCTTGGCGGCGCGGGTCTGTCGCCAAAGGCTGACAAGGTTCTGATGCCGCTGATCGCGCAGGCGGATGCTATCGTGCTGCTGGGGTATGACCCGATAGAGATGCGCACTGGCTGGCGCAACCCGTGGCGCGCAGATCAGCCGGTCATCGAGATTGCCCCGGTTTTGCGCGCCCATGGCATGCACCGGGTGGACCATGCGCTGTGTGGCAATCTGGCGGAGACGCTGACCGCCCTGCACCACGATGCGCCGCCCCGCTGGTCGGTTGCCCCGCAACGGTCTGCCTTGAAGGCCGCGTTCAAGGGCCCGGATCACTGGGGGCCACATGCCGTCTTCCGTACCCTGCGGCAGGAGTTGCCGCCCGAAACCATCGCCACCGCCGATTCCGGGGCGCACCGAATATTGGTCAGCCAGATGTGGGGCTGCCAAAGCCCCCGCCAGATGCTGCAATCGTCCGCCCTGTGCACCATGGCCTGTGCAGTGCCGCTTGCGGCGGGTGCGAAACTTGGGCGGCCAGACGTGCCGGTGGTGGCCTTTGTCGGCGATGCAGGGCTTGAGATGGGGGCGGGGGAGCTTGCCACCCTGCGCGACCTGCACCTGCAAGTGATCATCTGCGTGCTGGTGGACGAAAGCCTGACCCTGATCGAGATGAAACAACGGGGCAGTCAGCGCCCCAGTCTGGGCGTCGATTTTGGTGGCACCGATTTTCCCACCCTTGCGCAGGCCTTTGGCGGGCATGGCGTCTGGGTCGATGATATTGCAACTCTTCGGATTGAAATCGCCGCAGCGCAGGCACGACCGGAGTTCACGCTGATTGCCGCAAGAATTGGTCGCCGCGCCTACGATGGCTGTTTTTAGACTATTTATGTCACGTCGCTGTGAAAAAGATGAAATATCCCCGATCTGCGTAACAAAGACAGGACCCTGCGCGAACCTGACGTCACAGCCAATCGACTTTAAGCCTTGCAAAGGAACCGCCCATGTCCCTGCCCGAAGATCTGAGCGGACTTCCAACCTCGCTGCCGCCCCACTTGATCGAGGGATGGAACCGGGTGATCCGGGGCATCCTGTCGCATGCCGCATCGACCGGGCCAGACCTGAACGCCGTGCTGGCTGCAGCGCCGGACTTTGCCTTGGGTCAGGCGATTCGGGGGGTGTCTTGCGTGTTGCTGGGACGGGCAGAGATGATGGCCGTGGCGCGCGAAGCCCATCAGGCGGCACTTGCCGCAAATCCCGGAACGGCGCGCGAACAGGCCTTTGTGTTGGCCTTGGGTGATTGGCTGAACGGCTACCCGTCGCGAGCGGCGGGGCGGATACAGGCGGTGATGCAAGCCCACCCGCAAGATGCGTTGGCGATGAAGATGGTGCAAGCGATCCACTTCGTCATGGGCCGCCCCGATTTGATGCGACAGTCGGTTGAAGGCGTTTTGGGTCAATGGACCAACCATCCGGCGCAGGGCTATCTGATGGGCTGCCATGCGTTCACGCTGGAAGAAACTGGCGACTATGCCGCCGCAGAACGCATAGGCCGCGCGGGCGTGGATCTTGCGTCCGATGACGCGTGGGGCCTGCACGCCGTGGCGCATGTGTATGATATGACAGCGCGGGCCGCCGATGGCCTGGCCTGGCTGGACGGGCGCGAGGCAAGCTGGACGCATTGCAACAACTTTCGCTTTCACGTCTGGTGGCATCGCGCGCTGATGCACCTTGATCTGCAAAACTACGATGCCGCCTTGGCGATCTATGACGCCGACATCCGCGCCGAGAAAACTGACGACTATCGTGACATCGCCAACGCGGCCTCTTTGCTGTCACGGCTCGAGATGGAGGGCGTCAACGTCGGAACCCGCTGGGATGAACTGGCCGATCTGTCAGAGAATCGCGCAACCGATGGTTGCCTTGCGTTCGCCGACCTGCATTACTTACTGGCCCTGTGTGGGGGGGACCGCGATGCTGCAGCTGCACGGTTGATCGGCAGAATGTCGCGCACGCAGCATAATTCAGGCGAAGCTGCCCGCATCATCGCAAAGCCCGGTTTACACCTTGCCCAAGGTTTGCAAGCCTTTGCTTCTGGAGAATATTCTGCCGCTTGGCTGCATTTGCGCGAGGCCCGCCCGGATTTTCAGCTTATCGGCGGAAGTCACGCGCAACGTGATGTGTTTGCACGAATAACTATTGAGGCCGCGTTGCGGGGTGGGTACACCGACACGGCTCGCAGATTGCTGCAACAGCGAACGTCTTTACGCGGAAATTGCGAAGATGGCTATACAGCCCGTCGCATGGCCCTCATCGACGCCGCCCACGCGCAGGCTGTCTAAAAGCGCCCTATGTGTGTTGTTAAAGGCCCAGCAGACCATGACTATCGCCACGCCGCCCAAGTACCGCGACCCCCGGCTCGATTTCTTTCGCGGCCTTGGCATGTTCATCATCCTGATGGCGCATATTACCGATAATCCGTGGACCTTGTGGATTCCGGCTCGGTTCGGGTTCTCTGACGCAACCGAGATTTTTGTGTTCTGTTCTGGCATGGCCTCGGCCTTGGCCTTTGGGACACTGTTTGCGCGGGCGGGCTGGCTGATGGGAACGCTGCGGATTTTGCACCGGATGTGGCAGGTGTATTGGGTGCATATCGGGGTGTTTCTTGTGACCCTGATGCTGATGCTGGCGATGAACGCGTCCGGTTACTTTGACCGGGATGAGGTGATGGCACTGAACCTGATGCCTTTCCTGCGGATGCCGGAAAACGTCATCGGGTTACTGACGCTGACCTATGTGCCGAATTATTTCGACATTCTTCCGATGTATATCGTGATCCTTGCGATGATCCCGGTGGTGATGGCCTTGGCCAAGATCGACACAAGGTTGGTGCTGCTGGTCTGTCTGGTGCTGTGGGCGGCGTCATCGCTGAAGGGCGTCAGCCTGCCCGCCGAATACTGGTTCTGGCCTACATCCACCCGGCAATGGTTCTTTGATCCCTTCGCATGGCAGTTGGTGTTCTTCACCGGCTTTGCGTTCATGTCTGGTTGGCTGCCCGCGCCGCCCGTATCGCCTGCGCTGGTGGTTCTGGCCGGGGGCGTGGTGATCTTGTCGGTGCCGTTTGCCTGGCACGAATCCATCGGGGCCTTTGCATGGATCCGCGAATGGCGGCAGGAATGGACCGTGTTGTATGACAAATCCGGCTTCGGAATCCTACGCTTTGTGCATTTCATGAGCCTCGCCTACCTTGCGTGGGTCGCGGTCGGCCCACGTGGCGAACGCCTGTCTCGCGGCACCACACGGGTCAAGATCGTGAGCGTGTTCCGCCGCGTGGGCCAGCAGTCGCTGGCGGTGTTTGCCACCTCGATGATCATGGCCCGGGTGCTTGGTGCGTTCATGGAACAGGCAGGCCGGGGGCCGCTTGTGGTGATCGCGGTCAACCTGCTGGGCTTTGCCATCATCATCGCCGTCGCTTACGGCATGTCTTACATAAAGCGTCAACCGTGGAAAGATGCGGCCAAACCTGCCGCCCGCGTCGAGCCTGCTGTCACTCTGACAAATGGGGTGCAGGCATGACCGATCCGGTGATGAACCGCCGTGAAGCCCTGTCTGTGCTGGCAGGCCTTGCCGCCATGGGCTTTGCCCCCGCCTTGGCAGAAACGCCAGAGCGCGTGGGCCTGACATTTGGCAACGGCACTGCATTTGACGCGGGCATCGTGGCTGCCAAGGCACAGGCGCTGGCGGCCGCACCCTATGCTGCCCCGCCGCCCGTCGCACAAGACTGGCTGGACCTGACCTATGACCAGTACCGCGAGATCTGGTTTGACAGCCGTCATTCGCTTTACCGCGACACGAACGGCGCTGTGCAGGCCGAATTCTTCCCCGGCGGTCTGTATTTCGATTCCAAAATCTCCATCAACGCGGTCAGCAATGGCATCGCCCGCCCGGTACTGTTTGAGATGCGGATGTTTGATACCACCGACCGTTTCCCCAAACTGGCCGAAAGCGGTAGTGGCTTTTCCGGCTTTCGTTTGCTGGGCGGATTGGAAGCCGAGGGCCAGTTTCAAGAATACGCGGTGTTTCAGGGTGCCAGCTATTTCCGCGCCATCGCCAAGGGTCAATATTATGGCCTGTCGGCACGCGGCCTTGCGCTGAACACAGCATCGGGTGGCCCCGAAGAATTTCCGGTGTTCCGCGAATTCTGGATCGAGGCCGCCGAACCGGGAGCGCCGACCGCTGTTGTCCATGCGTTGATGGACAGCCCGAGTGTCGCCGGGGCTTACAAATTTACCGTCACGAAGGGCGAAACGACCCTCATCGAGGTGCAGGCCAAGGTCTATCCCCGTGTCGTTCTGGATCAGGTCGGCATTGCGGCGGGCACCTCGATGTTCCTGTTCAACGACATCAACCGCACCAAGTTTGACGACTTCCGTGAGGCCGTGCATGACAGCGATGGTCTGCTGATCCTGAATGGCGCGGGGGAATCGCTGTGGCGGCCCCTGACCAACCCGGCGGCCCTAGAGGTCAGCACCTTTGCTGACACGTCGCCCCGCGGCTTTGGCCTGATGCAACGCGCGCGCGGCACCAACGACTATAACGATCTGGTGGCCCATTACGAACGCCGCCCCTCGCTGTGGGTCGAACCTGTGGGCAACTGGGGTACGGGGTCCGTGTTGCTGGTCGAAATTCCGACCGACAAGGAAATCAACGACAACATCATCGCCTTCTGGCGGCCAACCGAACCGCTGGCGGCTGGCGTGATGCACGAGTTTGATTACCGCTTGCACTGGTGCGCCATGGGCCCTGCTGAAGGCAGTGTTGCCCGCGTGATCGCCAGCCGCACCGGCGAGCGGGTTTTTGAAGAAGGCCGCATCTTCACCATTGATTTCGAACCCCACCCGGCGCTTGGCGATGATCCGACGCAGATTGAGGTCCGCACCTTCACCAGCTCAGGTGAGGTGATGAACCCTCTGTTGCAGACCAACAACGGCACTGGTGGGCTGCGGCTGGACATGACGCTGCGTGGTGATACAGACCGGGCGTCAGAGTTGCGGGCCGAATTGTGGCGCGGCGGGGTGCGGGTGTCTGAGGTGTGGCTTTATCGGTGGGTGGCCATAACATGACAATCATTCATCGCTTTCCCCTGACGCGTGCGGCCAAGTCCGTGCTGCCCGATCCGGTAGTTGCAACCCCGAACCCGCAGGCCGACCTGACGCTTGCGATGCCGAACCAGCGGTTTGACGCGGCTTTCACTGACCCCGCCGCCGCCCCCCGCCTGCATCTGACCGCAGCCGTGGCCCTGTCGCGTCTGATGTGCCTTGGCCTGCCACTTGTGGCGAGCGTCACCCTAGGCTGGGCCTCGCATGATTGGTTCACCGCGGATAATCAGTTGACCTGGGTTGAGGGCAGCCTGGTTCTGGCGACCACCTTTGCGTATTTCTGGATGCTTTTGTCGGTGATGTCGGCCTTGCTGGGCCTGCTCTGGCGGCCCAGCCCGATTGCCAAACCGCTATCGGGTGTGGATTGCGCCATCCTGCTGCCAATGTATGGCGAGGCTCCGACGCAGACGATTGGTGAGGCTGTCCGCCTGCTGCGCGGGCTATGCCTGACCGACACCGCCCACCGGTATAGCCTGCATGTGCTGTCTGATACCCGCGATGCCGCAGCCATTTCAGCGGAAAACGCCGTCGTGCGGTTGGCGCAAAGCCAGAACCCTTATCTTGCGATCAAATACCGCAATCGCGCCGACAATGCCGATTACAAGACCGGCAACCTGCGTGAATGGGTCATGCGGACGGGCGGAGCCTATGAAGCCATGCTGGTGCTGGATGCGGATTCTGTAATGTCGCCCGCTGCTGTGCTGGCGCTGACAGACACTCTGGCCTCGGAACCGGGTCTTGGGCTGGTGCAAAGCATCCCCCGCGTTTTGCCCGGTGAAACCCTGTGGCAGCGGATGCAGTCTTTCGCCAGCCAAGTCTACGGCGTCAACCTCGCACGTGGGTTTACGATGTGGACCGGCACCGAAGGCAACTTCATGGGCCACAACGCCGTACTGCGCACCCGCGCCTTTGCCGCCTGTGCGGGCCTGCCGCATCTGCCGGGGCGCAGACCGTTGGGCGGTTGCATCCTGAGCCATGATTTCGTCGAGGCGGCCTTGCTGCGCCGCGCCGGGTGGGGTGTGAAAATGCTGCCCGAGGCCGTTGAAAGCTTTGAAGACACGCCCGCCACCTTGATCGGCTATATCCGCCGCGACCGTCGCTGGTGCCAGGGCAATATGCAGCATCTGCGGCTGCTGACCATGCCGGGGATGCACCCCTTGTCTCGGTTCCACCTGTTTCAGGGGGCGATGGCCTATCTGGCATCGGTCTGGTGGTTGTTCCTGCTGGTGCTGTGGGCGGTGTTGGGGGATGGGTCTGCGATCCGCTACTTCTCACCCACCAACGGGTTGTTCCCGATTTGGCCGGATCAGCCATTGGTGACCCCGGTTGCGATGGCGGGTCTGGTGGCGGCGATGCTGCTGGGGCCAAAGCTGATCGGGATGGCCGCCTATGTTCGCGACGGCAATCTGGTGGCAGGACAGACCCTGCCCTTTGCAGGCACTGTTCTGGCGGAAATGGTGCTTTCGATGCTGATGGCCCCGATGCTGATGGTGCATCAGGTGCGGGCGGTGATGCGCACCTGGGCCGGGTTTGACGGTGGCTGGACGCCTCACGATACCGGTCGGCCCAGCCTGAACACGCTGATGCGGTTTCATGCCACAGAAACCGGGCTGGGCATGGCGCTGACCGCACTGGCACTTGGGGGCGTGATTACGCCATGGCTGCTGCCTGTGGCCGCGTGCCTGTGTCTGGCCGTGCCGCTGGCCGCATTGGTGTCTTGCAACGCACAGCACCTGCCGCTGTTTTCGGCGCGCGCAGCCGCATGAGGCTTGCAGGGATGCTGATCGTGTTGGCAGGGCCTGCAGCGGCGGGCTGTGGCACGGTGGATGCGGCGTGCGACATCGCCAGTGGCAGCTATCACATTGAGGTGCCGGCCAATGGCACTGACTTTCCCGCCGTGATGTTTCTGCATGGTTGGGGCGGGTCGGGGACTGGCACGTTAAGCAACCGTGGGATGGTCGATGCCTTTCTTGCCCGCGGCTATGCAGTCATTGCGCCAGATGGCCAGTTGCGCCAATCAGGCGAAGGCCGCACTTGGGATTTTTATCCCGACGGCACTGCCAAACGGGATGAAACGGCGTTCCTTATGGCGATTGCCGATGATGCGACCGACCGCTTTAACCTTGACCGCGACCATATTCTGCTGGCGGGGTTTTCCATCGGCGGGTCGATGACCAGCTATGTCGCCTGTGCTGAGCCAACCTCTTTTGCAGCCTTCGCCCCGGTGGCGGGCAGCTTTTGGCGGCCCCTCCCCACGGTATGTGCGGGGCCGGTGCGCCTGCTGCATACCCATGGCTGGACCGACAGCACCGTACCACTGGAGGGCCGTATGATCGGCGATTACCGCCAGCAGGGTGATGTATTCGCTGCTATGGAAATCTGGCGCGCAACGAACGGCTGCGCCAACCAAGACCCTGACAGCTTTGGCGAAACCGGAACATTCTGGCAGCGGCGCTGGACACACTGCACACCCAGTTCGGCTTTGGAGTTTGCGCTTCATCAAGGATCGCACGGGGTGCCAAAGGGCTGGGCGACGCTGGCGATCGATTGGTTCGAAGCCCTACCAGCGCAGCAGCCGTGACCCGATCAGCGCCGACAGTGCCGACACCGCCAAAATGCCCAGCCCATACCAGGTGACATAAAACAGCGGGCTGTCCTCGGTGCAATGCAGCGCATAAATCGCAGCCCCTATCCCGCCTCCCGCGAGACCTGCCAATGCCCCCGCAAGCGTGGGCCGCGTCACCGCCCCCCGCCGCAGCATCGCCATTACCGAGGCCACGGGCAGGGCGGAAATCAGCGGCACCGTCACCAGACAAGGCACCATCGTCTTGCCAAACAGCGCCATTGCGCGTGTGCCCGCTGGCAGGCTGACATAGGTCCAAGCCACCACCGCCAAAGCGGCAAGCGCCACCATGGCCAGCGGCCACAACCGCACCATCCCCTCGGGTCGTGCCAATGTCAGGCACAGTTGCAAAGCGACAGCAAACAAGGCCAGAGTCAGCACATGGCGCAGAGCCGGCACCGGGTCCACCAGTGCTGCAACCGCGTCGGCGCGAAAGCCAAGCACAGCCCCAACCGCCAGCAGCCCGATCAGCACAGCCGGAACCAACCCCATCACCAGCGTGGTCGCCAACGGCCGCGCCGGGGCGGTATCTACGGCCAGAGTCTGGATAAGATCCTCCGTCTTCATTCGATATACCTCTGCCGTAATGTGGCGAGTTGTTTCAGGGCCCGGTGCAGCGCCACCCGCACCGCACCTTCATTCATCCCCAGATCCTGCCCCGTTTCCGAAATGCTGGCACCGTCCAGCCCCACCTTGCGCACAATCGCCTGCGCGCGCGGGTCCAGCATGGCGATCATCTTTTGCATATCAGCGGCATCGGTCGGATCCGGGTCCGGGGTGGCCGCCAGATGATCGGCAAAATCCTCGATCGGCAAATCGATCCGAGTGCCCCGGGCACGAAACGCATCGACCACTTTGTAACGCGCAATCGCATACAACCAAGGCCGCAGCGGCGCGTCACTCCGCCATGTGTGGCGCTTCAGGTGGATGGCCAATAACACGTCTTGCACCACGTCCTCGCATACTGCGTCCCCAAGCACGCGCCCTTTGGTTCGCACGATCCCTCGCATCACAGGCGTTACGGCCTGCAAGAACTGCGCATAAGCCCGGGCATCGCCCGCGTTCGCTGCCCGCAGCAGCGTCGCCCAAGGATCAGACGCTTCCGTCATCACTGCCTTTCAGTTCGTACCAGCCCGATCCGTTGTTACACCATGCCTCGCTGGTTTCAGCAGTGCCCGCTTGCGAACACCAAGATGTGACGCGCTGTAGCAAACAGAACGACCCCGGCGCAGGGGCTTTGGCCTTTGCAGACAGATCGCCAGACGGATAGAAAGAGATATGACGCTGATCCTGCATCTTGCAACCGAAGACGACACCACCCGCCTTGGTCAAACCCTGGCCCCTTTGTTGGCTGCGGGCGATACGGTGCTGCTGTCCGGGCCGATTGGGGCGGGCAAAACCCATCTGGCCCGGGCGTTGATACAGGCGCGGCTCGGCCGGGCCGAGGATGTGCCATCACCGTCTTTCACTCTGGTACAGACCTATGACGCGGGCGAGGTTGAAATCTGGCACGCTGACCTTTACCGCCTGTCCCATCCGGATGAAGTGTGGGAACTGGGGCTGGACCACGCCTTTGCGACCGCGATCTGCCTTGTCGAATGGCCCGACCGTCTGGGCAGCCACCTGCCCCCCGATGCCGTTTCCATCGCCCTGTCCGATGACGGTGAGGGCCGCCTTGCCACTGTCACCGGGCCTGCGGGTTTGCTGGCGGCCCTGCATGACTGACCGCGCCACCTTGTCACAAGCGTTTGTCGCCAGCGCGGGTTGGGGCGCTGCCCGCCGCCGCTTTCTTGCGGGCGATGCGTCAGACCGCAGCTATGACCGCCTGTCGATGGGCAACAAAACCGCCGTCCTGATGGATGCGCCCCCCGGAAAAGGTGACGATCCGGCGACGTTTCTGGCAATCGCCGACCACCTGACGGGCCTTGGCCTGTCTGCCCCCCGCCTGCTGGCCAAAGACCTGACACATGGGTTTTTACTGCTGGAGGATCTGGGTGATGATACCTATGCCCGGCTGATCGCGGTGCAGCCTGCGTTGGAAATGCGGCTCTATGATGCCGCACTTGACGTGCTTTTGCACATCCACCAAAGCCCCGCGCCCGCCGGATTGCCTGACCTAACGGCCACCGAGTGGGCGACTGCCGCCTGTTTCGCGCTGGACTGGTATCGCTTTGCCATCACTGGCACCCGCATTGATACGGATGAATTTCTTCATACCCTTACGCAGACCCTGCAATCCCATGCCGATGGTCCCCGCGTGATGATCCTGCGAGATTACCATGCCGAAAACCTGCTGTGGCTGCCCGACGGTGCTGGCACTGCCCGCGTCGGCTTGCTGGATTTTCAACTCGCCCAGATGGGCCAGCCGGGGTATGACGTTGTGTCTTTGTGTCAGGACGCCCGCCGGGATGTGGCGCCGCAAACCGAGGCCGCGCTCATTGCCCGCTTTGCCAGTACCCAAGCGCAGCCAGACACCTTCCCCGTCGCCTATGCCACCCTTGGCGCACAACGGGCGTTGCGGATTTTGGGCATCTTTGCGCGACTATGTCTGGTGGGGGGCAAGCCCGGCTATGTCGCCCTGATCCCCCGGGTCTGGGGCCAGTTGCAGCGCAACCTCGCACATCCTGCCCTTGCACCCTTGGCCGATATCTGCGCCCAACTGCTGCCAGAACCCACCTCCGAAGCCCTGTCACGGATCACCGACCAATGCGGCCAACACCTTTCCCGCTGATGCTGTTCGCCGCCGGGTTTGGCACCCGGATGGGGGCGCTTACCGCCAACATGCCCAAACCCCTGATCCCGGTTGCCGGTCGGCCCTTGATTGACCACGCCCTCGCCTTGGCCGATGATGCGGGCATCACCCGCCGCGTGGCAAACCTGCACTACCTCGGCACGCAGCTTGAGGCATATCTGGAAGGCCGCAATGTCGCCCTGTCGTGGGAACATGCGCAAATTCTGGAAACCGGCGGTGGCTTGCGCGCCGCCCTGCCCCTGCTGGGGCTGGGGCCAGTGATGACCCTGAACACCGATGCTGTCTGGACCGGGCAAAACCCGCTGGCCCAGCTGCGGGCGGGGTGGGATGACGACAAAATGGATGCCCTGCTGCTGCTGTTGCCTGCCGCAAAAGCCACAGGTCACATTGGTACGGGCGATTTTCTGGTGGCTTCCGATGGACGTGTCACCCGCGCCAACGGTGCTGCGGGCGCGGTCTATCTGGGCGCACAAATCCTGCGGACAGATAGGCTTCTGGCCATATCAGAGCCAGTTTTCTCGCTGAACCTGCTGTGGGACGCGATGATCGCGGAAGGCCGGGCTTACGGTATGATCCACCAAGGAGGATGGTGTGACGTGGGTCAACCAAGTGGCATCGCTACGGCGGAAGCGATGTTGCGTGATGTTTAAGACGGAAGGCCCTCGCCTGTTCGCCATGGCACCCGGCGTCGATTTTCCAACCCACCTGGTGGCGGGATTGCAAGACCGGTTGCGCGACCAGCCACCCGAGGCCATGGCAAACGTCACCCTTTTTCTAAACACGACGCGGATGCGCCGCCGCGTGATTGAGATTTTCACCGCCTCTGGCGCACATTTTCTGCCTCGTCTGCGGCTTGTGACCGATCTCGGCGTCGAAATTCCGTTTGCAGGGCTGCCTGCCGCCGTCTCGCCACTGCGGCGCCGTTTGGAACTGACCGTGCTGATCGACCGCCTGCTGACCGCACAGCCAGACCTTGCGCCCCGCACGTCGCTGTTTCACCTGGCCGACAGCCTTGCCGATCTGATGGATGAAATGCAGGGCGAAGGGGTTGATCCCCAGACCGTCGCCACGCTGGATGTGACCTCGCATTCCGAATACTGGGCACGCACCCAAGCTTTTCTGGCCATCATAGCCCAGTTTTTCGAACAAACTGATGCGCCAGATACGCAGGCCCGCCAGCGCATGGTGATCGAACGGCTGACAGACCTTTGGGTCAAAACGCCGCCGCAGGGGCCGATGATCGTAGCCGGTTCCACCGGGTCTCGCGGCAATACCGCATTGCTGATGCAGGCCGTGGCGCAGTTGCCGCAGGGTGCCATCATTCTGCCTGGCTTTGATTTTGATATGCCAGAGACGGTTTGGGACGCGCTGTCTGATGTGATGACTGCCGAAGATCATCCGCAATACCGTTTTCGCCGCATCCTGTCGGCACTGGCACTGCCTGCCACAGCCGTGCAGGCTTGGCGTGATGTGGCCCCGCCAAACGCTGCGCGCAACCGTTTAATTTCACTGTCTTTACGCCCTGCCCCTGTCACTGACCAGTGGCTGACAGAAGGGGCCGACCTGCCCGATCTTATCAGCGCTACCCATGACATCACCCTGATCGAGACCCCGTCGCCGCGCGCAGAGGCGATGGCGATTGCGCTGGTACTGCGCGAAGCGGCGGAGTCGGGCGTGAAAGCCGCGCTGATTACGCCGGACCGCAGCCTGACGCGGCAGGTGTCGGCCGCCTTGGACCGTTGGGCCATTTTGCCTGACGATTCCGCCGGCAGCCCCTTGGCGCTGTCAGCCCCGGGGCGATTCCTGCGCCACATTGCTGATATGTCCGGTCGCAAACTGACGGCCGAGGCGCTGCTGACACTGCTGAAGCACCCGCTTGCATTTTCCGGCCCTGATCGTGGCGCGCACCTGCGCCGGACACGAGAGTTGGAGCTTTCTCTGCGTCGCACCGGCCCAGCCTTTCCCACGCCCGACTTGCTGGTACATTGGGCGCAAACCCAGCGGGACGACGGCATGGCAACGTGGGCTGCGGTCATAGCGGGGGCCTTGGAGGGGCAACAAACCGTCTCGATGCTTGCACTTTCTGACCATGTTGGCCTGCACCGTTCTATCGCCGAGGCTTTGGCGCGCGGCATGGCCAGCACGGGAACGGGTGGGCTTTGGGAAACGGCAGAGGGCGAACAGGCCCTGAAGACTTTCACCGAGTTGGAGCGTGAAGCGCCCTATGGTGGCACGATTTCTGCCGCTGATTACGCGGCGCTGTTTACCGCCGTCCTGTCTGGCGCCGTGGTGCGGGACGCCCCGCGCGTTCACGCCGGCATCATGTTGTGGG
>JANNNF010000537.1:0-2676 GCA_031398405.1 Rhodobacterales bacterium
TTATGATCAATGAGATGCCGTAACGGGGCCTGCGTCGCGCGCTGCCTGTTACCGCTTGCAAGATCAGGGGCAAGTTGTCGACCTTCCCGTATTGGATCCACATGGAGGACTGCGGGATGAAGCTGTTTGTCGGATTGGATGTGTCGCTGGCGAAGACTGCGATCTGCGTGATCAGCGAGCATGGTAAGATCATGAAAGAGGCGCAGGTCGCCAGTTAACCTGAAGAATTGGTGCGCTGGGCCCGAGAACAGGAGGGAGCGATTGCCGCCATCGGCCTCGAGGCTGGCCCCTTGTCGCAGTGGTTGCATCGTGGAATGTGCGCAGCGGGTCTGGATGTCGTCCTGATGGAAACCCGCCAAGTGAAGGGTGCCCTGAAGGCCATGCCGATCAAGACAGATCGCCGTGACGCGGAGGGAATTGCGCGACTGCTGCACATGGGTTGGTTCCGGCCGGTTCATTGCAAGTCGGTCTCGGCGCAAGAGGTCCGGGCCGTGCTCGGGGCTCGCAAGGCGGTCCAACAGGCCATGCTCTCGCTGGAGATGTCCATGCGTGGCCTTTTGCGGAACTTCGGGCTGAAGGTCGGCGCCATCTCGCGCGGCCGATATGAACACCGTATCCGCGAACTGGCAGAGGGCAATCCGATGCTGCAGGCCGCGACAGGACCGATGTTTCGGGCGCGGGCATCGCTGCGACAGGAACTGGCGGGATTGGAACGCCGCGTTCGCCAACTCGCCCAAGATGACCCGGTATGCCGACGACTGATGTCGATGCCCGGGGTGGGTGCGGTTGTCGCGCTGAGCCATCGATCCGCCGTCGATGATCCCTCCCGGTTCACATCCTCCAAAAAGGTCGGGCCATGGGTCGGCATGACGCCATCACGAAACCAGTCCGGTGAGCGCGATGTCTCGGGCGGCATCACCAAGGCCGGGGATGTCAATCTGCGCCGCGCGCTGTGTCAGGCCGCGACCGTGATGATGCACCGTGGGCGCTCGACATGGCTGAGAACGTGGGCCGCACAGGTTGCTTGCCGCCGTGATGCCAAGCGCGCCATGGTCGCCCTGGCACGACGCATCGGCGTAATTCTTCACCGGATGTGGGTTGATGACACCGACTTCCGGTCAGACATCGCAGTGTCCCATACGACCTGACGACCAGAGTTCTCTACCGTTGCCCGCCTAAACGCAGGCCTTCGAGGTCCCCCCAGGGACGCGGTTCCGATGATGCCGTGGTCAGGACTGTTGCCGATCCAAATCGAGCACGCCTACGAGATGGGCACATCGGAATTGCATTTTAACCAGCATCATGTTGGCAGCCATCGCGCTGACCACGGACCGAAGCATGCACCCGGGATGATCTAAGACGAAGGCTGAAGTCGCAGCAGGACAGCCAAAAAGGACAAAACGATCAAATCCGCAACCCTGCGGCTGGATGCGCATGTCGAAAGGCGCTTGACGGAGACGTCCCCGTTACCGAAGTCCTTACCCTAAAGGCGTAAATTATATCAATAATATGAGTTACTTTCAACCCGTCGATGCTTCTGAACGCGGCGCTCCCCTGCCCCAGGCGAACGTCACGCTCAGCAGATGAGATTGCGTTCGCGACACTATTTGTCGCGAACGGGCATGACCCTTCCCGATGCGGGCGGCAAAACTCCTGCAAACCTTTAAGGGAGCCTCCCCCATGAAAACCCATACCCGCGTGGTCGTGATCGGCGGCGGTGTCGTCGGCTGCTCGGTGCTGTACCATCTGACCAAGCTGGGCTGGTCGGATGTGATGCTGATTGAGCGGTCAGAACTGACAAGCGGGTCCACTTGGCACGCGGCGGGCGGGTTTCACACCTTGAACGGCGACACCAACATGGCGGCGCTGCAAGGCTATACCATCCGCCTGTACAAGGAACTGGAGGCCATCACCGGAATGTCGTGCGGGCTGCACCATGTGGGTGGTATCACCCTGGCCGACAATGCCGAACGCTTTGACATGCTGAAGGCAGAACGTGCCAAGCACCGATACATGGGGTTGGATACCGAAATCCTGTCACCCGCCGAGGTAGGGAAGATGACCGACGGCATGGTCAACATCAAAGGCATCATCGGGGCGCTGTATGATCCGCTTGATGGCCACCTTGACCCCTACGGCACCACCCACGCCTATGCGAAAGCGGCCAAGATGGGCGGGGCCGAGATCGTGCTGCACAACCGCGTGCTGGAAACCAATCCGACGGCCGAAGGCTGGGAAGTTGTGACCGAAAAGGGCACGATTTATTGCGAGCATCTGGTGAACGCCGGCGGTCTTTGGGCGCGCGAAGTGGGTGCCATGGCGGGGGTGTATCTGCCGCTGCTGCCGATGGCGCACCAGTATCTGGTGACAGATGACATCCCCGAAATCATTGCCCGCGGTGGGCGCGAATTTCCGCATGTTATGGACCCCGGTGGCGAGTCGTATCTGCGGCAGGAAGGTCGGGGATTTTGCATCGGCTTTTATGAAAAGCCCTGCGAAGGTTGGTCGCTGGATGGCACACCGTGGAGCTTTGGCCAAGAGCTGTTTCAAGAGCAGTTCGACAAGATCGCGGACAGCGTCGAATTTGCCTACAAACGCTTTCCCGCGCTGGAACGCGCCGGGGTCAAGCGTGTGATCCATGGCCCCTTTACCTTTGCGCCCGATGGCAACCCGCTG
>JANNNF010000015.1:0-12144 GCA_031398405.1 Rhodobacterales bacterium
TGCTGGATGTCGAGCATGTGCATGAAGATCGTGGGCACGACGACGCGGCCTTCCGCCTCGACGAGCCGCGAGTCGAGCGCCGGGTCTGCCTGGACGTCGACAAGCTGATCGGTCATCCCGGCCTTGGCAAAGTAGTCGCGCACGACGGCTTCGGGGTCGGCAGTCTGCTTTAGGCTGGCCGCCGCCAGGATCGAGCGGTCCAATGTCTGCTGCAACTTGGTGCGCGCATTCTCGTAGCGCATCAGGTCGACGGCCATGCCGCCCATCATCACCATCAGAAGGAAGAAGATCAGCGACAGCACGATCATGCCGCCATCCTCGCGCCGTGCGAAGCGGGTCAGTGCCGCAGGCCGAAGCCGGGTCGCGGGAATGAAGGTCATGCTAAAAATCCTTCCGTTTACTCGTCTTCTCTCGGCGCGTTCAGCCGAAAAGCACAATCTGCCACTGTTCCAGAAGCATGGGAGTTGGGGCAAAAATGTGGCAACGAGCCGCGCAGGACTGGATTGGCAGGTGCCGCAGAAACGGTCCCGACGGCCGACCGCCCACTGTGGGCCGGTCGCCAACAATCGGCGGTCTTCCGCCGGTCCTGGTGGCGTCGTGCAGAGGTTAAGCGAATCGCCGGACGGTTTCGTCAAGGGGATGCCTCGAATCTTAGGTGACGGGCGTTTTGTCATCCAAAGTAAAAACCTTTCCCTCTAGTGTGCCCCGCAAGTGAGACGCGCCCTGCGCCTTGCCAACCTGGAGGACTCTCATGGCCGTTGCCGGCGAACCCAGCTTTCGTGAATCCGTCGACCTGATGTTCAACCGCGCAGTCGCGCTGATGGACCTTAGTCCGGGGCTCGAGCAGAAGATCCGCGTCTGCAACTCGACCTACACCGTGCGCTTCGGGGTCCGCCTGCGTGGCAAGATCGAGACGTTCACCGGTTATCGCTCGGTCCATTCGGAACACATGGAGCCTGTGAAGGGCGGCATCCGCTTTGCGCTGTCGGTCAATCAGGACGAGGTCGAGGCGCTGGCGGCGTTGATGACCTACAAATGCGCGCGGGTGGAAACGCCGTTCGGCGGCTCGAAAGGGGGCCTCTGCATCGACCCCCGCGCCTGGGACGAGCACGAGCTCGAACAGATCACCCGGCGCTTCGCCTACGAGTTGATCAAGCGCGATCTCATCAACCCCGCGCAGAACGTGCCCGCCCCCGACATGGGCACGGGCGAGCGTGAGATGGCGTGGATCGCGGACCAGTATGCGCGGATGAACACGACCGACATCAACGCCAAGGCATGCGTCACCGGCAAGCCGCTGAACGTCGGCGGCATCCAGGGCCGGGTCGAGGCGACGGGCCGCGGCGTGCAGTTTGCGCTGCGCGAATTCTTCCGCCACCCCGAGGATGTCGCGCAGGCCCGCCTGTCGAGCGACCTCGAGGGTAAGCGCGTCATCGTGCAGGGCCTGGGAAATGTGGGCTATCACGCGGCCAAGTTCCTGTCTGAAGAAGACGGTTGCAAGATCACTGCCATCATCGAGCGCGACGGCGCGTTGCAAGACGAGGCGGGCCTGAACGTCGAAGACATCCATCAGTGGATCCGCAAACACGGCACGATCAGCGGCTATGCTCATGGCGCGTTCATCCCTGATGGCACGGCGCTGCTGGAGGCCGACTGCGACATCCTGATCCCGGCGGCGATGGAAGGCGTGATCCACAAGGGCAATGCGGCCCAGATCAAGGCACCGCTGATCATCGAGGCCGCAAATGGCCCAATCACCTTTGGCGCAGATGAAATTCTGCGCGCCAAGGGTGTGGTGATCATCCCCGACATGTACGCCAATGCCGGGGGGGTGACGGTCAGCTACTTTGAATGGGTCAAGAACCTGTCCCACATCCGCTTTGGCCGGATGCAGCGCCGCGCCGAGGAAGCCCGGCATGTGCTGCTGGTGAACGAACTTGAACGGTTGTCCTCAGAAAAGGGCGTAAGCTGGACCATGTCGCCAGGGTTCAAGGACAAATATCTGCGCGGGGCGGGGGAACTGGAGCTGGTCCGATCAGGTCTAGATGACACGATGCGCAGTGCTTATCAGGCGATGCGAGAGTTGTGGCACAGCCGCGAAGGAGCCGAGGATTTGCGGGTGTCAGCGTACCTTGTGTCGATTGGCCGGATTGCTGCGACGTATCAATCCAAGGGCCTGTAAGAGAGTGCCGCCCGGGTGCTGGCCGGGGCGGCACCCGTTCGTGGCGATGTGCCTCGATCAAGAGGGCATCGCCACGTTCTGACAGCGCCTGGCGCAGAAACTGCACCGCTGACCATGGGAATACCCCCGCCATCAGCGCCGCCCGCCAGACCGACCGAACATTGGCCTCGCCGCCCTCGTATTAAAGCAATACAACAACGGAGGTCAGCTTGGCTGCCAGCGCCATGACTCCTGCAATCTTCACCACCTCGGCACGCGGCAGATCCAGCGACAGCACCTGCCACAGAGTGGACCCGAACACCCAAAGCCCTGGACTTTGCCCCAAGCGCCGTGCGCAATCTGCTTGCCCTGTCTGATCAGCCCGAAACCACTTGTTCCGCGCCAGATTCCATTGCCCGCCAGCAGCTTGCCTCCGTCGACGCCCGCATTGCCCAACTGACCGCCCTGCGCGGCGAACTCGACCGGATGATCCGCAATTGTGCCGGGGTCAAGGTGGCCGACTGCCCGGTGAACGAGAGCCTGTCCGACCACGTACAGTCCGACGGCGCCCATGAGGCGCACGGCATGTAGGCGCTAATGTGCAGGGCGCGACGTGATGTGTCGCGGATAGTGCAGGTTTTTTGCGCTATCACTTGAATATCCGCCCTGAACCCGGTTGAGTGGCTGGGCAAAGCAACAGGGTGGACGGATGCGCTATTCCGGTCTCAAGGTCATTACGCAAGGGCTGTTTGGTAACAAGGGCTGGACGCCCGCGTGGCGCGACCCGGCTCCCAAGGCAGAGTATGACGCGGTAATCATTGGCGGGGGCGGGCACGGCCTGTCTACGGCCTATTATCTGGCCAAGACCCACGGGATGCGAAATATTGCGGTACTGGAAAAGGGCTATCTCGGGTCCGGCAATATCGGGCGCAATACCACCATCGTGCGCGCGAACTACTTCATCCCCGGCAACAGCGAGTTTTACAGCCACTCGCTGAAACTATGGGAAAACCTTGAAACCGAGCTTAACTACAACGTCATGCACAGCCAGCGCGGCCAGGTCGTTCTGTTCCATTCCGACGGACAGCGCGACGCCATGGCCCGGCGCGGCAACGCAATCATCAACCAAGGCGACGATGCCGAATTTATGTCGCGCGACGATCTGCGTGAAGAATTTCCCTATCTCGACTATGAACAGACCCGATTTCCCATCTATGGCGGCTTGATGCAGCGCCGGGCTGGCACCGCGCGGCATGATGCGGTGGCATGGGGCTATGCACGTGCAGCGGATCAGTTGGGCGTGGACCTGATCCACAACTGCGAAGTCACCGGAATTGACGTTGAAGGCGGTCGCGTTGTCGGCGTACAGACCACACGCGGCGCGATCAAGGCCCGCAAGGTGGGCGTGGTGGTGGCGGGGAGGTCAAGCCAAGTGGCAGCCATGGCGGGTATGCGCCTGCCAATTGAAAGCCATGTGATGCAGGCTTTTGTTACCGAAGGGCTAAAGCCGGTGATTGATTCCGTCATCAGCTTTGGCATGGGGCATTTCTACATCAGCCAGTCCGACAAAGGTGGTCTGGTGTTCGGCGGCGATCTGGATTTCTACGCGTCCTATGCGTCGCGCGGCAACTTGCCGATGCTGGAACATGTAATGGAAGCGGGCATGACCCTGATGCCGATGATAGGCCGCGCCAAAATTTTGCGCACATGGGGCGGCATCATGGACATGACCCCCGATGGCAGCCCGATCATTGACAAGACCCATATCGACGGACTGTTTATTGATGCAGGCTGGAACTATGGCGGCTTTAAAGCTGTGCCTGCCAGTGGCACCTGCATGGCGCATCTGATGGCCACCGGGCAATCCCACGAAGTCGCCCGGAAGTTCCGCCTTGATCGTTTCCGAACCGGCCATCTGATTGACGAAGAAGGCACCGGCAGCCAGCACAACTTGCACTAAGGGAACAATATGCGCCTGACCTGCCCCCTTTGCGGCCCCCGAGACCGGCGAGAGTACTACTATTACGGGTCCGATGATTACCTTGATCGCCCTGCACCGGATGCAGGCGCGGACGCATGGGATGATCACCTCCATCTGCGTACCAACCCTGCGGGCGTGACCAAGGATCTGTGGTATCACGAACAGGGCTGCGCCCAGTGGCTGCTGGTCACACGCAACACCATCACGCACGAGATCTTGGAGGCTGTTTTGGTGGCCGACCGCAAAGGGACCAAACCATGAGGATCGATGGCAAAGGCCGCGTGGACCGCACCAAACCCGTGTGCTTCCGCTTCGACGGGGTTAATTACGCAGGCTACAGGGGCGACACGCTGGCTTCGGCCCTGATGGCAAACGACGTGAAACTGGTGGGCCGCAGTTTCAAATATCACCGCCCGCGTGGCGTGCTGACCGCAGGATCAGAGGAGCCGAATGCGCTGGTGGAAATTCTCGGCGCGTCAAACCAGACACCCAACGTGCGGGCAACCGTGCAAGAGGTGTTTGAAGGCCTGACCGCACAAAGCCAAAACCGCTGGCCATCGCTGAAGCATGATCTGATGGCGGTGAACGATCTTGCCTCGCCCTTCCTGTCGGCGGGGTTCTACTACAAGACGTTCATGTGGCCGCGCGCATTTTGGGAAGGGCTATACGAACCCATCATCCGCCGGGCGGCGGGGCTGGGTGCGCTGTCCGGCAAGCATGATGAAGGCGTCTATGAAAAGGCCTTCGCTTTTTGCGACGTGCTGGTGATTGGTGCCGGGCCTGCGGGCCTGATGGCGGCTTTGACAGCCGCACGCGCCGGGTCCGATGTGATCCTCGCAGATGAAAGCCATGAGATGGGTGGGCGGTTGCTGTCAGACACTGGGCTGATCAATCACGCCCCAGCCTCTGACTGGGTGTCGGGTGTGTTGGCAGAACTGTCCTCGCTGCCCAACGTCCGCCTACTGCCCCGCACATCGGTGATCGGGGCTTATGACCACGGAATCTATGGCGCATTGGAACGTGTGGGCCTGCACAAATCGGCCCGCCCAAACCTGCCGCGTGAATGTTTCTGGCGCATCACCGCTGGTCGCGCAATCCTGTGCGCGGGTGCACTGGAACGCCCGATTGCCTTCCCGATGAACGACCGCCCCGGGATTCTGATGGCAAGCGCCGTGCAAACCTACCTTAACCGCTATGGTGCCGTACCGGGCAAGCGCCTCACCCTGTTTGCCAACAACGATGCCGCCAGATCAGTGGCGCGCGACCTGATGGCCGCGGGCGTGACGGTGGCCGCGATCATCGACTCGCGCCCTGACGCCTCGGCGGTTGAGGAGTGCCCGGTGCACATCGGGGCCGAAGTTGTGGACACCAAAGGTCGTCACGCCCTGACCGGCATTACAGTACGCAACGGCAATTCCGAGTTTCAGATAGAGACAGATTGTCTGGCAATGTCAGGTGGTTGGAACCCGACATTGCACCTGACTTGCCACATGAACGGCCGCCCCCGCTGGTCTGATGATCTGGCGGCCTTTGTGCCGTCAGACGGTGCGATCCCCGGCATGATCGTGGCAGGCGCTGCAAATGGCACCTTCAGCACCCATGGCGCGCTTGTGGCAGGCCATCAAGCGGCGTTTGAGGTGCTGAAAACCTTTGACAAAACCGCGCCCGACATGCCCCTGCCCGTGGCTGAGGATGCCCCCTACCGCCTTGCGCCGCTTTGGACCGTGCAGGGCAAGGGTCGCGCTTGGCTCGATTTTGGCAACGATGTGACCACCAAGGATGTGTATCTTTCCGCGCAGGAAAACTTCAAATCTGTGGAGCATATGAAGCGCTACACCACCCAAGGTATGGCGCCGGATCAGGGTAAAAATTCGAACGTCAACGCGCTGGCAATCTTGGCCGATGCGACGGGGCGGTCGATCCCGGAGACGGGCACGACGACGTTCCGCCCGCCCTATACGCCTGTTTCCATCGCCGCCTTGGGCGCAGGTGGGCGCGGCATGGGCTTTGCGCCACAGCGGTTTTTGACCTCAGATCAAGCCAGCCGCGACCGCCTGGCCCCCATGATCGAGGCCGGGCTGTGGTATCGGCCCAGTTATTTCCCCAAACCCGGTGAGGCCACATGGCGCGAGGCCTGCGACCGTGAGGTTGCCATTGTCCGCGAAAGCGTGGGGGTGGCGGATGTGTCCACCCTTGGCAAGATCGACATTCAGGGCAAGGATGCCGCGCGTTTTCTGGACCTCGTTTATACCAACACCTTCAGTACGTTGCCTGTGGGCCGTGTCCGCTATGGTCTGATGCTGCGCGAAGACGGCATGGTGCTGGATGACGGCACCACCGCGCGTTTGGGCGACAACCACTACCTGATGACCACAACGACGGCGGCGGCGGGGTTGGTGATGCGGCATCTGGATTTTGTGCATCAGGCGTTTTGCGCGGATTGGGATTTGCGCTTTATCTCTGTCACCGAAAGCTGGGCGCAGTTTGCCGTGGCCGGGCCAAAGGCGCGGGCTTTGCTGAACTCTTTGCTGGATACTCCTGTTACCGATTTTCCCTTCATGGCGGTCGGTGCTGTGCGCATTGGCGGCGTCGATGCCCGACTGTTCCGCATCAGCTTTTCCGGCGAGGAAGGCTATGAAATCGCGGTGCCGACCCGGTATGGCGAGGCGCTGTTCCGGGATCTTTTGGCGCGGGCCGAAACCATGGGCGGCGGCCCTTATGGGATGGAGGCGCTGAACGTGCTGCGTATAGAGAAAGGATTTATCACCCATGCAGAGATTCACGGAAGGGTGACGGCCTTCGATATTGGTTTGGAAAAGATGGTCAGCGCCAAGAAAGACTGCATCGGCAAGACCTCTGCCACACGCCCCGGTCTGGTGGGTGCGGATCGTGACCAACTGGTGGGCCTGCGCGCACTGACCGATACGGCGATTGTATCGGGCGCGCATCTGTTTACCCCCGGTGATCTGGTCGACCGGGACCACAGCCATGGCTACGTCACCTCCGTTTGCTGGTCGCCCACGCTGGGGGCATGGATCGGCTTGGGTTTTTTGAAAGACGGCCGCGCGCGGCATGGTCAGCGGGTTCGGCTGGTGGATCACCTGCGCGGAGTGGATATGCTGTGCGAGGTGTGCCACCCGGTTTTCCACGACCCAGAGGGAGGAAAACTTCGTGCCTGAACTGATTGCAAAATCCGCACTGGACGGTCGGCAGTTGACCCTTGGAGGCGTCACATTGGCGGAGGTTGATGTGGGGCCGATCACCTCTGTCGCGCTGTATCCGGGGGGGGCAGAACCTGCAAACAAGGGGCTGAACCCTTTAGGTCTGTCGATGCCCGGCCCGAATCAAATGCAAACCAACGGTTCGGCCCGGATCGTGTGGACCGGCCGGGATCAGGCGTTTTTGCTGGGGGTTTCTGTATCTACGCTGGAGGGGGCCGCCGTCACCGACCAGTCTGGCGGCTGGACATGCCTGAGCCTCTCCGGCCCCGCAAGTATCGATGTGTTGGCGCGCCTGCTGCCACTGGACTTGCGGCTTGCCGCGTTTGCAATTGGCGGGGCGGCAAGGGCACCACTGAACCATATGAGCGCTGTGATCATGCGCACTGGCGTCACAACGTTCGAGCTTTTGGTGTTTCGGTCAATGGCACGCACGGCGTGGCATGAATTGTCAGACGCTGCCCAAGCGGTAACCGCGCGGGCCGCTATGCGCTAACACCCAAGGGTGCGGGACTTTTACTGAAAAGTGACGCCACGTTTTCTTGCCAATTTTGGCGCTATCAGCGGTTTTCCGCACCAGGCTTTGACAAGCCACTGGATTTTTGCGCTGCCTACATTTACAGGTTTCCAGAATATCAGTTTAAGGAAAGCCGCAACATGGCCGCCGACGGACAGACAATCTCCCCCCATTGCGCCCCCAATTGCTACGATGCGGAACCTATCCCCGAAGCCGCCATGGCCGAGGTGGCGCGATTGCTGAATTCCGGCGATCTGTTCCGCTACACTGCCACTGAGGGTGCCCCCGTTGCCCTTCTGGAAGCCGAGTTTGCAGCTCTACTGGGGTCGCGCTACGCACTTGCGGTATCGTCCTGTTCGGCGGCCCTGTTCCTGTCACTCAAGGCGTTGGACCTGCCGCGCGGGGCGCGCGTTCTGATCCCTGCGTTCACCTTTGCCGCTGTGCCATCGGCTGTGGTCCATGCCGACTGTGTACCCGTTCTGGTCGAGGTTGGCGCGAACTACCGCGTGGATATGGTTGATTTTGCAGCGAAATTGCCCAGCTCTGCGGCGGTGTTGATCAGCCATATGCGCGGCCACACCTCTGATATGGACACGATCATGGCACTGTGTGATGCGGCGGGTATTCCGGTGATCGAGGACGCCGCCCATTCACTGGGCACAACTTGGGCGGGACGCAACATCGGCACCATTGGTCGGGTGGGGTGCTTTTCGTTTCAATCCTACAAGCTGGTGAACGCGGGTGAAGGCGGCATCATGGTGACGGACGACCCCGAAATCGCGGCCCGCGCAGTGATCATGTCGGGCGCTTATGAGGAAAACTGGAAAAAACATCCGGGCCTGCAAAACAGCTTTGGTCATTGGCAGAACCGGTTGCCGCTGTACAATTTGCGGATGCAGAACCTGTCAGCAGCAGTGATCCGTCCACAGCTGCCGCTGGTGGCGGACCGCGTGGCCAAGGGCCGTGCGGGGCATGACCGGGTGGCTGTTGTCCTGAATGTGTACCCCATGCTGAAGGTGCCGCCCGCCCTGCCCCAGGAAGAGCGCGCGCCGGATTCCATTCAGTTCAACCTCGTGGGCGACTGGACGGATGCGCAGGCACTTGGGTTTCAGGCCGCAGCTGCCGCGCGCGGTGTCAAAGTGCAGATTTTCGGCCTGTCCGAAGGTAATGCCCGTGCTTTCTGGAACTGGCAGTTTCTGGGTGACCAACCCGAACTGCCGCAGACCCGAGCCATGCTGATGCGCGCCTGCGATGTGCGGCTGCCGACCCGGCTTACCGAGGCGGAACTGGATTATATCGCCGACGCACTGGTAGCAGCGGCAGTAGAGGCCCACACCTGACTTGCAGCCCGGGAGCGCTTGAGGCATGACATCGCCGCATGACCCGTGCATTTTTAGACGTTGAAACCTCGCTGACCGGACGCCGCTGGATCGGTCCAGGGCTTGAGGCCGAACGGTTGGCCGAAGCGATGGCACAGGTCACGCGCCTGCCGATGGCGCTGTGTCAAACGTTGGTTGCGCGTGGTGTCATCCCGTCAGATGCCGCCGCTTTTTTGGCTCCGGTGCTGCGCGACCTGCTGCCAGACCCGCGCAGCCTGAAAGACATGGAACCTGCCGCTGCCCGGTTTCTGCGGGCGGTCAACGACAATCAGCGGATTGCGGTTTTCGCCGACTATGATGTGGACGGAGGGTCATCTGCTGCCCTGCTGATCATCTGGCTGCGCGCCATGGGTCGGCGAGCCACGCTTTATATTCCCGACCGGATTGACGAGGGCTACGGCCCGAACGTGCCCGCGATGCAGTCGCTTGCCGAAAGTCACCAGCTGATCATCTGCGTCGATTGCGGCACCCTTTCCCACGAGCCGATCGCCGCGGCCAAAGGAGCTGATGTGGTGGTGTTGGACCATCACCTTGGCGCAGAGACTTTGCCCCAAGCCTTGGCGGTGGTTAATCCGAACCGGCAGGATGAGGATGGCAGTTTGGGCCACCTCTGCGCCGCATCCGTGGTGTTTCTGATGCTGGTCGAGGCGAACCGCCAGTTGCGCGCCGATGGTGTGCAAGGCCCCGATCTGATGGCACTTCTCGATCTGGTGGCCCTGGCGACGGTGGCCGATGTGGCCCCGCTGACCGGCGTGAACCGCGCCTTTGTGCGGCAGGGTCTTCGGGTGATGGCCCGGCGCGACCGCCCCGGATTGCGCGCCTTGGCAGATCTTGCGCGCATGGACACCGCACCCACCACCTATTCACTTGGGTTTTTGCTGGGGCCACGCGTCAACGCGGGGGGGCGCATTGGGCAAGCCGATCTTGGCGCACGGCTGCTTGCCACTGATGACCCGGCCGAGGCCACGGCATTGGCCGCAAGGCTGGACCTTTTGAACACCGAACGCCGCGACATTGAAGGTCGTGTGCGCGAGGAAGCCTTGGCACAGGCCGAGGCGCGGGGTTTGGACGGCTCGCTGGTCTGGGCGGCAGCAGACGGCTGGCATCCGGGCGTAGTGGGCATTGTGGCCGCGCGGTTGAAAGAGGCGACACATCGGCCCGCTGTGGTGATCGGATTCGAAGGCGATATCGGCAAAGGTTCGGCCCGGTCGGTGTCTGGCGTCGATCTGGGGGCAGCCGTGCATCGACTGGTGACGGAAGGCTTGCTGATCAAGGGCGGAGGGCACAAGATGGCGGCAGGGCTGACGGTGGCGCGTGACCAGTTGGAACCTGCCATGGCACGTCTGGCCGAGTTACTGGGGCGGCAAGGGGCCGGGTCTGGAGGCCCAGACGATTTGCGCATAGATAGCCTGCTGATGCCACAGGCGGCAACGCCCGGGCTGGTGGAACAGATCGAACAGGCCGGGCCATTCGGGGCTTCGGCCCCCGCGCCGCGCTTTGCTTTTGCCGATGTGGCGGTGCAAGCCAGGCGCATCGGTTCTGCCCACTTGCGCCTGACCTTTGGCGATACGGGTGGTGCGCGGATTGACGCAGTCGCCTTCGGGGCCTTCGACGGACCGCTTGGTCCCGCGCTGGAAAACGCAGGCCACAGGCGGTTTCATCTGGCGGGCCGGTTGGAGCTAAACACCTACGGCGGGCGTACTAAGGTACAATTGCGGCTGGAGGATGCATCATTCTGTGGCTGAACAGTCATGTGTGCAGGGACGCCATATTACCGGAACGCATTTTCCCCCTTGCGAACTGCCATGGGGGCCATTATGCACCCCACACCACAGCAGTGGCCCGTTCGTCTATCGGTTAGGACACCAGGTTTTCAACCTGGTAAGAGGGGTTCGACTCCCCTACGGGCTGCCATTTCTTCATTTTTTTGTCTTCCTTTCAATAGGTTGTGATACCTTTGTGTCCAACCCAGCCGATAGGTTGGACAAGTTTCGCTCCGCTTCTGTGCTGGACAGCCCTATAAATCGGCTATCGGCAAGTCGTGAATGATCCGCCTTTTTGGTATAGGTCGCGTCGTCTTCGTTGGTCTTGTGAGCCATCACGGCGCGGATTTCGTCGGGTGACTTGCCCGCGTTCGCCATCAGGGTTGCAAGCGACTTTCGCAGCCCATGTGCCGAACAAAGCGGGTTGTCTGCGGCCTTGCACTGATCCTCGAACCAGTTGCCCAAAGTCGTCGGCTTATAGGCCAAGCCGTCGCCATGCGTGACGAACAGAAACTGGTTACGCGGGACATGGGCCAGTTCGGCAGCAAGTTCTTCATGGATCGGCAGATCGGCCCCGTCTCCCGTCGTTCACCCTGCACGTTGCGCCAGCCCATTGCCGCCACGTCTTGCCGGAACGCGCCCGTCCAAATGAACAGCATCATTGCCAGCCGGGGCTTGCTGCCCGTTGGGTGGTGTTCCTTGAACCGGACAATCTCTTGGTCGGTCCAAGTGTGGTAGCCTTCGGCATTTTCCTTGCGCCTGTCAGCATGTCGGGCCGGGCTGAACGTCACCCCCATTTCCCGTTCGATCGCAAAGTTGAACAGCATGGACAGCTTCGTCTTGACCGTGTTCGCAGCGGTCGGGCCAGACTTCTTGCCCATAAGCGCCTCGACGTGGCCAGTTCCGAATCTCACAAAGGGCAGATTGCCCGCGACGCCGCGCAATCAGTGCAGTTCGCGCCGGATGCTGCGCTTGCGGCTTTCCGACAGGTTCCGATTCTTTGAGCTGGCCAGATACTGTTCAACAAGCCAAGCCAAAGTGCCGTGGGGCGTTGTGCTGCGGTTCGGTGACTTCGCGCCGTCAATCGCCGCGTCATAGGCCACGCGAAACGCGACAGAGCCATAC
>JANNNF010000080.1:0-1710 GCA_031398405.1 Rhodobacterales bacterium
GCAAGGTCATCGAAGATTTCGCGGTATCGCGTGCGGTTACTGTTGCGTGCGGCCGATGTATCTCGCAAAGAAGTCCTCCGTCAGCCGGTTGATCTCTCGGTGCGCCTCGACCACTCCTGCAGAGCCGGATTGCCCAAGCCATCCCAAAACGGGTTGAACTGCTGGCAGACCGGTAAGATCGACGTGAAGAAGGCCGCGAAATTCTGCAAGTTCACCATGCGCGCTTTTGGACAAGGTGTCGGCTATGGACTTTGCTTGGACGGCTACCTCCTCCTCAGGCCATCCGCCCGAGGCCGCGTGTTCAAGACGTTGATCGTCTGGCGGACGACTGATCCACAATGCCGGCTGCCGCAGTCCGCTGGCGGCGACTGGGGCGTCCATCATCAGACAGACATCTATGCGGTCGTCCGTGGCGCAGGCTTGTGCCGTGACTATCGCACCCAGCGACATGCCCATGACGCCAACGCGGTCGAGGTCCAACATGTCATTCAGGGTGTGCTGCTGATCGGCATTGATTTGCGCCAACTTGTCCAGAACCAGCGAAACTTCCGCTGCAAAGTAGGCAACGATGCTTTTTCAGGCGCCAATTTCTGGGCGAGGTCGTCCGGCAACGCCTGACCGGTTGTCCTGTAGAATGTCGCGACCAAGGGACAGACGGCCGCAGCCACAGCACCGGGTTGGTTTAGGGTGACGACAACAAAACCCTGCGCTGCCAATTCGGCCGTCTGATAGCTGCCCAACTGCATGTATCCTGTAGCACCGGGCAAGGAGATGATCACCGGGAACGGCCCGCCTGTGGCAGGCGCTGCCGCGCCGGTCCAAGGGGCCTCAAGGGTTCCGATCTGCCCGAGCAGGAACAGGAAAATTGACCCATGACTTGCGGCCATCAAACGGCATTTCCGGCATTTCCTTCCAGCGAGGGTCGCTTTCCATTCTTTTTGTTGCGGTGTCATATGTTTGCCTGTCCGGCCACTCGATCCACGAAAAGACGATTGCTTCGTCGATTTTGGCCAGCACCGCGCGCTTGAAGTCCGTGACCTTGCCGTCTGGGATGTCCTCGCTCAACGTTTCCATCACGCGGGTCGCTCCATATTCTTTAAAGATCGGAGCGGCACTCTGCGCCGATTCAAGGTAGGCTTGTTTGTTGCCCTTGGGCACAGCGACCAGAAGACCTTGGATATTGCTCATCGGAAGTACTCCTGACTGGGTAAGTCATGCAAGGAAAACGGCCGCCTAAGCAGAACCGTTCCGACCCGGTGGGCGCATGTGCGAGTTACCGCTGTCGAGGCCGGTCCCCCGCGTTCCCTGTGTCCGCAAGTTTCCAGCGACTTGCAGATTTCAAGGCAGTCGGGTCACGGGGCGATCAGAATGCCATGCAGCAAGGTCGATGTTTCCGGGCAATACTGGATATCCTGTCCGGGCTTCGCACCGGGATAGCTGCGTCTGTCGACCACGAGGCTTGCATGCGGCACGATCCAGAAGGTCCACTCCCGCGTCATTCGGGCGGTAACGGTGGCACAATTGAAAAGGCCGGGATCGGTGAGATAGGCTGCTGCAAGCCAGTCGAACGGGTAGAAGCCGGGCAGGCCCACCTCGTCGTTCCAGAAGGAAAGCCAATCTCGCGCTGATTGCGCGACCCATGCGCTTGCGGCACCTTTCCGGGCCAGACGGTCGAGGTCTGCGCCCGTGATCAGTGTCTTGCGTGCGGCG
>JANNNF010000108.1:0-2781 GCA_031398405.1 Rhodobacterales bacterium
ATCATAGCTTGCGTGCAGGGCGCGGGCTTCGGGCAGGATCAGGCGGTAGAGGTAGGGAAGTGACAGGGCAGTGTTGACGAGGATTGTCACCGGCAAGGCAAGGCGGGCCGGGGGGATTAGCGGATGGAGGACGAGGAACAACCCGGTGCCCAGAACCAGGCCAGAGGTGGCGAGGGGCAACATGGCGGCGGCGTCCAGCAGGCGGTACGGGCGGGCAGCGACAGCGAGGGCCAGCGTCAGCGCAGCGGTTGTGGCGAGGAGGGCGGAGATCAGAGCGACGAGGATGGAGCGTATCGTTGCGGCCAATACGGATGAGGGCAGGTCGGTCAGACCCGGCAACCCACGCAAGACCACCGCACCAAGTGGCAGGATCAGGAACAGGGCGGCGGCTAGAATTGCCAGCATATCCATATGCTTTCGCCATCCGGTTGGGGCAAAAGGCAGCACTCGCCGCCCCATCCCGGTGCCAAACCCCGCAGGCCGCACCAGTGCCCAAGCCGCCGTCGCCGCTACCGCACACAGCACGAATTGCACCCCCGCGAGGCTTGCCGCGCGACCAAGAGCGAAGTCGAACCGCAGGGCCTGATAGATCGCGAGTTCGACCGTGGTGGCCCTCGGGCCGCCGCCCAGTGTCAGGGCGACGGCAAAGCTGGTGAGGCACAGGGTAAAGATTATCAGCGCCGCACTGGGAAGTACTTCGCGCAGCATCGGCAGTTCCAGATGGCGGAAGGTATCAGGGGGCACGAAGTTGAGAGATTGGGCGAGGCGAAAGCGTTCAGGTGGGATGGCTTGCCAGCTTTGGAGGATCATCCGTGTTGCCAGCGGCAGGTTCAGAAACACATGCGCCAGCACCACGCCGTGAAGGCCGTAGATCGACAGGGGGGGCAGACCGAGCAGGCCAAGCCCTTGATTAAATACGCCAGATCGCCCGAAAATTGCCAGTAACCCAAGGGTCGCCACGATGACCGGCAGTAGAAAAGGGGCCCCCATCAGGGTGATCAGTACGCGTCGTCCGGGGAAGCTGCGTCGGGCTAAGGCCCGGGCAACCGGGATGGCGAGCAGGGTGGAGGCGGTGGCCGACAGGCCAGCTTGCAGGACGGTAAAGCGGATGGCGGCCCAGTCTTCGGGGCGCGGCGCAAAGCTGTCGGCGCGCAACGATAGGGCGGCGAGAGGGACCAGCACGGCCGCCAGCAGCACCGCGGCAATCGCCGCCGCGCCACAGACCAAGCCGCTGATTTCTGGCCCCTTTTGCATTGGATTATCGCGACAGGGCGGCTTGCCATTCGGCCAGTGCCGCATCGCGCGCCGCCTGCGCGTCGGTGGCCGACAGCAGCAGCGAGGTTTCGGGGCGCAGCGATTCAAAGCCTTTGGGCAGGCCTGCCACGGGGGTTACGGCGGGGTACATCCAGTTGGTGGTGGGGATCACCGACTGGAACGCCTCGGTTTGCATGAACGCAAGAAAGGCGTCGGCGAGGGCGGGTTGGTCGGTGCCCGCCAGTTTGCCCGCAACTTCGACCTGCATGTAGTGGCCTTCGGTGAAAGGGGCCGCAGATTTGGTGGCATCTTTCTCGGCGATCAGGTGATAGGCGGGGGAGGTCGTGTAGGACAGCACCATGTCGGCCTCACCTTCCAGAAAGAGGCCATACGCCTCGGACCAACCCGGTGTGACCGTCACGATGTTGTCGGCAAGGTCGGCCCAGATTTGCGGGGCTTTGTCGCCGTAAGCCACCTTGACCCACATCAAGAGACCAAGGCCCGGTGTAGAGGAACGGGGGTCTTCAATGACGACTTTCACCTCTGACGCTGCCAGCTCTTCAAACGATTTCGGGGGGTTGGCGAGTTTGGTGTTGTCGTACACAAAGGCGAACCAGCCCCAGTCATAGGGCAGGAAATTGGGGTCGTCATAGGGCACCGGCAGGTCGTTTTGGGCGGCGATTCCGTGGGGGGCGAACAGATCGGTGGCGGTGGCTGTGGCGGTCAGGTTGGTGTCGAGGCCGAGGACGATATCGGCGTCGGACGATGCCCCTTCAAGCTGTATGCGGGCCAGAAGGGCTGCACCATCACCTGCGCCAATGAACTGAAGGTCACAGGAACACGTTGATTCGAAGGCTTTTTCCACAACAGGTCCAGGCCCCCATTCGGAAACGAAGCTGTCATAGGTCAGCACTGTAAGAACGGGGGTTTCTGCCAGTGCAGGGGACGCAAGGACAGTCAGGCCCGCAGCGAGGAGGGTGATTTTCATAAGGTTTCTCCATTCTGCGACGGTATAGGTCGGGAATGGACAAGGCCCATGCACCTTCCCTCCGCCGGTATGATCCGGTTCAGGTTCGACGGGTCCGCTTTCGCATCTCAGCCACGCGTCTTGCGACGTGCAGCACCCCGAGGTGAGGGGGACCATAGGGGAATGTCGGCGGGCCGCAAGGGGATTGTGCGACACCTTTAACGGGGGTTTTGGCCGATGTGGGGTGCAGAGGCTGTGTAAAGAGCGCGGAGAGGATCTGTAGCTACAGGCGCGGTCGGAGGTCGCGTTAACCAATGGGCTGGCTATGTTCGCTGTGGCAGGCATTGTCGAAATGTAGAGCGCTGTTGCGTCGACACACGATTCTAGGGCTTTCATCCCCGGGAACAGCACCCCTCTGGGCTGACATTGCGCCGCTCAATCCCCAAATCCATGAACGCCGTGCCTGTCCCAACCAAAGGCCTGTCGCCTTGCTCGAGGGTGTCATCAACGGCTCCAGAAACAGAGTGACTTCGTCGGCAGGTGTGGCACCACGGTTCATA
>JANNNF010000208.1:0-6870 GCA_031398405.1 Rhodobacterales bacterium
CTGCATGATCTGCCAGACCCCGAGCAGTTGGCAGATGCTGGATTCAAAACGCCGTAAGCCGCTTGCACATGCGTTTTGCCACCAAATCTTCAGTGTAATTTCACATCGCATCAATCCCGGGAAGCAGGCGGCCCCCGGGATTGATGCGGCAGTCTAGCCAACCATGGACGATACGCCGACCTGCGCCGGGCGCAGAAGACGGTCGTGCAACATGAAACCTTCGGTCATCACTTGAATGATCTGGCCCACTTTGGTGCCTGCGACAGGGGCCTCGAACATTGCCTGATGCAGTTGCGGGTCAAACAGGTCGCCGATCTTGGGGCTGATTGGCGCGACACCATGTTTGGTCATCACGTTGGACAGCTCTCGCAGGGTCAGTTCGACCCCTTCGAACACAGCAGACGATGCTGCGCGGGCCTCATCACTGGCTGCACCAAGCGCCCGGCTGAGGTTGTCATACACCGGCAACAGATCGCGGGCCAGCCGGGTGCTGCCATACTGTTCCGCTTCACGCCGGTCACGGTCTGCCCGTTTGCGCGAATTTTCGGCATCAGCAAGCGCGCGCATGAACTTGTCACGCATCTCATCCCGCTCGGCGCGCACTGCGGCCAGCTCTGCCTGTTCGATGAAATCTCCAACATCGTCGAGGCCGTTGTTTTCAGGGTTCGCCTGATCCTGCGCCATCCTAGGGTCCGTCCTTCGTTCTATCTGGTCTCAACCTTTGCCACGTTCGGACACAAGACGCCCGACGAGCTGCGCGGTGTAATCAACGATAGGCACGATCCGGCCATAGTTAAGCCGGGTCGGGCCAATGACGCCAACCGCACCGATGATCTTTCGATCTGCGTTCATATAGGGAGAAACCACGAGACTTGAACCGGAAAGTGAAAAAAGCTTGTTCTCAGACCCGATAAAAATCCGCACACCTTCGCCTGCCTCGGTCAAATCGAGGAATTCGGCGATGTCGCGCTTGCGTTCCAGATCATCAAATAGGCTGCGGATGCGGTCGACGTCAGCCTGCTCGGGCGCTGAATCGATCAGGTTGGCGCGGCCCCGGACAATCAGGCGTTCAGACGATTCGCCAGCATTTTCCCACAGGGCAAGTCCGCTTTCGACCATCTCGCGTGCCAGAATATCGATCTCGGCCCGGCGATTGGCGATTTCCTGCCCGATGGTGCGGCGCAAATCTGACAGAGTTTTTCCGGTGGCAAGGGCGTTCAGAAAATTAGCCGCCTCGCGCATGGACGAAGCGGTCTGACCGGGTGGCGGGGTGAAGACGCGGTTTTCAACATGGCCATCGGCCAGCACCAGCACCACCAAAGCACGATCGGCGGCGAGGCTTACAAATTCAATATGCTTAATCTCGGCCTCATGCTTGGGGGCCAACACCAGACTTGCCCCTCGTGTGATCCCTGACAGCGCAGCGCCGACCTGATCCAGCAAAGTGGCCACATCCTGGTCGCCAGTACCTTTAGTAGAATCAATGCGCTGTCGGTCAGCATCAGCCAACGTGCCAACCTCTAACAACCCGTCGACAAACATGCGAAGACCAAGCTGCGTCGGGATACGACCGGCCGACACATGCGGGCTGTCGAGGAGGCCCAGAAACTCAAGGTCCTGCATCACGTTTCGCACGGTCGCCGCCGAGACCTTTTCTGACATTGATCGGGTCAAAGTACGGGAACCGACAGGATCACCCGAATCGAGGTAGCCTTCAACGACACGGCGAAACACCTCGCGGGACCGGTCATTCATTTCAGAAAGGATGCGAGTGCCGTCGGTCATGTGCGCCTGTGCCATAAGACTTGAGTCTGGGGCCGGAAGGATGCGGCGTCAATCGGGGTTGCATACTTGCGTCTGCCTTGACTATCTGACCGTGCAGTTTTGGTCGCGAATTTTGGTCGTGACCCTATGAAAGGAAAACGCAGATGCGCCCCTCTGGCCGACAGTTGACTGAAATGCGCGCAGTTTCGATTGAAACTGGGGTAATGAAACATGCGGAAGGATCTTGCCTCATCAAGATGGGCGAAACCCATGTGCTATGTTCGGCAACCATCGAAGATAAGGCCCCCTCGTTTTTGAAGAATACCGGGCTTGGCTGGGTGACGGCGGAATATGGCATGTTGCCACGCGCGACCAACACCCGGATGCGCCGCGAATCCGCGGTGGGCAAGCAATCGGGCAGAACACAAGAGATTCAACGCCTTATAGGACGCGCTTTGCGGGCCGGGGTAGACAGGTCCGCTTTGGGCGAACGTCAGATCGTGATCGACTGCGATGTCCTGCAGGCTGATGGCGGCACTCGCTGTGCGTCGATCACCGGAGGCTGGGTGGCCTTGCGCTTGGCGGTGAACAAACTGCTGAAGTCTGGTGTAATTGTCAGTGACCCGATTGTTGATCATGTGGCAGCGGTTTCGTGCGGGATTTACGCTGGCCAACCGGTGTTGGATCTGGATTATCCAGAAGACTCGGCGGCTGGGACGGATGGTAACTTCATTCTGACGGGTCGGGGTAGGTTGATCGAGGTGCAGATGTCTGCTGAAGGTTCTACCTTCTCTCGCGCCGAGATGAATGAGTTGCTCGATATGTCAGAGGCGGGTTGCGCCGCACTGGTTTTGGCCCAAATGGCAGCGTTAGGCACTGTTTGATGCGCAAATTTCAGGGCAGCCAATTGCTCGTTGCCACACACAATCAGGGTAAACTTGAGGAAATTGCGCAACTTCTGCGCTCCTATTCAGTCGAAGTGCTATCTGCAGACGCCCTGGGTTTGCCGGAACCTGCCGAGACAGAGACGACATTTGTCGGGAATGCTCGAATCAAAGCCCATGCAGCGTCGTTGGCCTCGGGCTTGCCCGCGCTAGCTGACGATTCGGGGATATCTGTGGATGCCTTGGATGGAGCACCGGGGGTGTATACGGCCGATTGGGCGGAAACGCCGTTGGGGCGTGATTTCACCATGGCGATGCAGCGGGTTTGGTCAGAACTTGAGGCACGGGAGGCACCCTTGCCGCGCCTGGCGCAGTTCCGCTGCACACTGGTTCTAGCGTGGCCTGACGGTCACGACTGCGTGTTTGCGGGCGTTATGCCTGGGCAATTAGTTTGGCCAATGCGGGGCACATCTGGGCACGGCTATGACCCGATGTTTCAGCCGGATGGATCAGACCTGACGTTTGGCGAAATGGATCGTTGGGAGAAAAACTTGATCAGCCACCGCGCCGATGCATTCCGTAAGCTTGTGGCGGAGTGTTTCACGTGAAACAGATTTCAACCGGATCGCCGTTCGAGGCAACCATGGGATACAGCCGTGCTGTCGTAAAAGGCGGCTGGTGTTTTGTCTCGGGCGTTACAGGATACGATTATGCGACGATGACGATGCCCGCCAGCATAGCTGTTCAAGCTAGAAACTGCTTTGTAACCATCGAGACGGTGCTGCAGGAGGCTGGCTTTGTTTTGGCCGATACTGTGCGCGTCCAATACACGCTGATCGATGCGGCGCTGGTTGAGGAAATCACGCCCGTTCTGGGAGCGTCCTTTGGCCTGATACGCCCGGCAGCAACGATGGTTATCGCAGGACTGATCCGACCAGAGATGAAGGTGGAAATCGAAATCACCGCGTTCAAGGGCTAAGCTATGCAAGACTGGCAACACGCTGGCTTCGGTTTGTATATCCATTGGCCGTTTTGCGAGTCGAAATGCCCCTATTGCGACTTCAACAGCCACGTCGCGACGCAGATCGACCAATTGAAATGGGCAGCGGCATACGTTGCGGAAATCGACCGTATTCACGCGCAAACCCCAGACCGTGTCCTGAACACCGTGTTTTTTGGCGGCGGCACGCCATCGCTTATGACCCCAAACTTGGTTGCCAGAATTTTAGAACATGTCCGCAGCAAGTGGCGACAAGCCAATGATGTGGAAATTACACTGGAAGCCAACCCCGGGTCTGTTGATATGGAACGCTTTCGGGGTTACGCCGACGCGGGCGTGAACCGTATTTCTATGGGGATACAAGCACTTAACGACAGCGATCTCTCGCGTTTGGGCCGGCGGCACAACACGGCCGAGGCTTTGGCTGCATTTGACGTTGCGAGAACGCTGTTTGACCGGGTAAGTTTTGATCTGATCTATGCGCGGCAAGATCAAACACTGCAAGACTGGAAATCCGAGCTTGAACTTGCTTTGTCGTTTGCCGTGGATCATCTGTCACTTTATCAACTGACGGTCGAACAGGGCACTGCATTTGCTGACAGGTTGGCGCGCGGCGGATTGCGAGGGTTGCCGGATGAAAATCTGGCGGCCGATATGTTTGATTTAACGCAAGACATAACAGCAGATCACGGACTTCCAGCGTATGAAATCTCTAACCATGCACGCTCTGGCGCAGAATCCCGGCATAATCTCATCTATTGGCGGATGGGTGATTACGCCGGAATAGGGCCCGGGGCCCATGGCAGGTTGACCCTTGGAAGTGACAGGGTAGCGACAGAATCTTACAAAGCACCCGGCAAATGGTTGGACCAAGTTCAAAAGCTAGGCTGCGGCGAATCTGTAAGAGAGGTTCTGTCAGGGCAAGACTGCGCGACCGAACTTGCGTTGATGTCTCTGCGCCTATCTGAAGGGCTTGACCTTGAACGTTATTCTGCGCTGTCGGGTGGACACATTTCCGAAAAGAAAATTCTGTCACTCGTACAGAGCGGCCACGTGCAACACACCGGAAACCGCCTGATCGCAACATCAACAGGGCGCATTGTCTTAAATGAAGTACTAAGAACATTGCTCGCCGACTGAGACATCCAGATTAAACCGCCAAATCGCGTCGCATTACCGAGAGCGTCTGGCAAAGCAGATCGAGGTCTTCAAGAGAATTATACCGAATGGACAACAGGCCCTTGTCGCCGCCACGTTCATGCTGGATACGAACACTCATCTGCAAATTCGCCGAAAGGTCTGCCTCAATGGCGCGGGTATCCGCGTCGACCTCAGACACACCCCGCTGCGCAGTCGCACGCCCTGCTGCAGACTTGCCAGCAGATTCGCGCACCAACCGTTCAGTATCGCGGACAGACAAGGACTTTGCCACGACCTGCCGAGCAAACTCGGATGCATTGCCACTGTTAATTAACGCGCGGGCATGGCCGGCAGACAGTTTTGCCGTCCGAACCAAATGCTGAACGTCATCGGGCAGCGTCAGAAGACGTAATAGGTTAGCTATGTGGCTTCGGCTTTTCGACATTGCTTCAGCAAGCCGTTCTTGAGTATGACCAAAGCGATCCATCAACTGGCGAAAGCCAAGTGCTTCTTCAATCGCATTGAGATCTGAGCGCTGGATGTTCTCTATTATGGCAATTTCCAACACTTCTGCATCGTTAAAATCTCGCACGACAACCGGCACTGAATGCAGCTCTGCCAATTGTGCCGCCCGCCAACGACGTTCCCCGGCGACAATCTCATACTGATCGGAGTTCGCGATCGGGCGGACGACTAGCGGTTGAATAACGCCTTTTTGGCGCAGAGACGCTGCTAGATCTGCCAACGAGTCGGGGTCAAAATCGCGCCGAGGCTGCAAAGGGTTTGGCACCAGTTTTTCGACCGGCACCGTGACGTCAGGACGCCGAGATGCCTGCCCACCCCGATCCGAGGCGTCAAGGTTTACATCCGCCATTAAGGCCGATAGTCCACGACCGAGGCTGCGCTTTTCTATTTTTTTTTCAGTCATTTATCTTCCCGCCCCACTTCAGCCAACACATGTCGCCGCCCCGCCACTTCTCGCGCCAAAGCTCGATAGGCTTCTGCCCCCTTAGACGCTGTATCATAAGACAGCACGGGCGTTGCGAAAGATGGCGCTTCGCTGACCCTCACATTGCGCGGAATGACCGACTTGAACACCAGATCGCCCAGTGTTTGCCTCACGTCCGTCTCAACCTGTTGCGATAGATTATTCCGCCGATCACACATGGTTAACACGATGCCTTCAATGCGCAACTGAGGATTGGCCGTTTGACGTACCTCACGAATCGTAAGCATCAGTTGCGACAGACCCTCCAGGGCAAAAAACTCTGCTTGAAGCGGGACAAGCACGGAATGGCATGCAATCATCGCATTCACAGTCAAGAGGCTAAGAGACGGCGGACAATCAATCAAAACATAATCGAACGCAAAAACATCCATCCCCGGCTGGCGCAGCGCGTCGTGCAAAAGGAAACTTCGTTTTTCGTTGGAAACCAGATCTATGTCAGCAGAGGCTAAATCACTCGTTGCGGGGCTTATCCAAACCCCTGCTGTTTCCGTCGGCCGAACCACATCTTGTATTGACGCTTCCTCCAGCAGCAGGTCGTAGGTGGTCATCTTTCGATCCTTGGCTAAGACGCCAAAGCCTGTAGATGCATTACCTTGGGGGTCAAGATCAACCAGCAGTACCGCAAACCCAAGTTCTGCCAGTGCGGCAGCCAGATTGATCGCGGTGGTGGTCTTGCCAACGCCACCTTTTTGGTTCGCTATCGCGATAATGTGAGTCTTGCTTAACATGCTGTGAGTGCAGGCCTAATGTTGCGAACCGCTAACGTTACGCCGGCTGGATCTGTTTGGCTCGCATGCACTTCATGATCAAATTCCCATTGGCTTTTCGCGGCGAGAAGCTCATCCTGATAGGTCGCGCCCTTCTGAAAGACTGCCAACGACTCTGCCGTTCCATGCCGCGCTGCATAGCCACACAACACACTTAAAGGAGCCAGTGCGCGTGCCGAAATTACAGATGAACCAAGAGGTGCCAGCTTTTCAATGCGATCAGAAAGAACAACAGTCTTGATACCCGTTTCTCGACATACCTGCTTCAGAAATGTGGCTTTCCGCAGATCTGACTCAACCAAAGTC
>JANNNF010000212.1:0-2702 GCA_031398405.1 Rhodobacterales bacterium
CTACGGCGCCTTTGTGGAGTTGGAAGCCGGTGTCGAGGGGCTCGTTCACGTGTCCGAGATGTCCTGGACCAAGAAGAACGTCCACCCCGGCAAGATCGTTTCGACCTCGCAAGAGGTTGAAGTCATGGTGCTGGAAATCGACAGCGCCAAGCGCCGCGTTTCGCTCGGCCTAAAGCAGACCCAGCGTAACCCGTGGGAAGTGTTTGCCGAAACCCACCCGGTCGGAACCAATATTGAAGGCGAAGTCAAAAACATCACCGAATTCGGTCTGTTCGTCGGCCTCGACAACGATATCGACGGTATGGTCCATCTTTCGGATCTGTCGTGGGACCAGCGCGGCGAAGACGCCATTCAGAACTACCGCAAGGGCGACACGGTGCACGCATCGGTCACCGAAGTGGATGTCGAGAAAGAGCGTATCAGCCTGTCGATCAAGGCTTTGGGCGAAGACAACTTCACCGATGCTGTTGATGGCGTCAAACGCGGCGGAATCATCACCGTTGTCGTGACCGCAATCGAAGAGGGCGGCGTTGAAGTTGAATACAACGCAGCCAAGTCGTTCATCCGTCGTTCGGACCTGTCGCGCGATCGTGCCGACCAGCGCCCCGAGCGGTTTCAGGTGGGTGACAAGATCGATGTGCGCGTGACGAACATTGATCCCAAGACCCGTCGTCTGGGCCTGTCGATCAAGGCACGCGAGATCGCGGAAGAGAAAGAAGCGGTTGAGCAGTATGGCTCGTCCGATTCGGGTGCGTCCTTGGGCGACATCCTTGGTGCGGCGCTGAAGGGCGACCGGACCTGATCTTTCCTGTATACGTTGCATATTGGGCCCCGCCGCGAGGTGGGGCCCTTTGTCTTTGCGGCCTATGTCCTGCCCCTGTCCCGGTTTTTGTTTGTCAGGCTCGTTTTTTTGCCTATAGTCCCTACACAAAATGATGAACGTGGCAGGCCTGATCTAAACAGGCAGAACCACAGGGGGGACTGGCGGATGATCCGTTCTGAACTGATCCAGAAGATCGCGGATGAAAATCCGCACCTGACGCAGCGCCATGTCGAACGCATCGTCAACACGGTCTTCGAGGAAATCATCGAGGCGCTGGCCAAGGGTGACCGCGTGGAATTACGCGGTTTTGGTGCCTTCTCGGTGAAAGCGCGCGATGCCCGCGTGGGCCGCAACCCCCGCACGGGTGAGGCTGTAGCAGTCGATGACAAGAAGGTGCCGTTCTTTAAAACCGGCAAACTTTTGCGGGATCGGCTGAACGGCAAGTGATGGCGTCTTGCACCGCCGCCCCATCGGGCTGATAATGCGTGTTGTGGCCATCAATTCTGTGCCATGCAACCGAGTGGCAAATCGATGATCCGCTATCTGCGATATCTTGTTCTGGCGGCGTTAGGGCTGGGGCTGCTGACGGTGGCGCTGGCCAACCGTGATGTAGTGACGGTACGCGCACTGTCGCCCGACCTGGCGGCCCTGACCGGGTTCAGTTGGCAGATAGAGATGCCGATGTTTCTGGTGATCTTTGGCGGTATCGTGGCAGGTCTGCTGATCGGCTTTGTTTGGGAATGGGTGCGAGAGATGAAGCATCGCTCTACCGCCTCGGTGAAAACCCGGGAAGTGACGCGGCTGGAACGCGAACTCGCCGTGCTGCGCGATTCGTCCTCGACCCCGCGCGATGACGTGCTGGCCCTGTTGGATCGGCCGAAGTAACGCATGGTTGATATAAGGGTTAAAATCTGCGGGCTGCGGACTGCGGCTGATGTTGCTGCAGTGGCCGGGGCAGGTGCTGCCTATGCGGGGTTTGTGTTTTTTCCCAAAAGCCCCCGCCACCTGAGTTTGGTTGCCGCCCGAGAGCTGACGCTGGAGGCCCCGGTTGGTTTGGCGAAAGTGGCGCTGACGGTGGATGCCGACGATGCCTTTCTTGACGCGCTGGTTGATCAGGTGCCGCTGGACATGCTGCAACTTCACGGCCACGAATCCCCCGACCGTGTGGCGCAGGTCCGCGCCCGCTATGGTCTGCCGGTGATGAAGGCGGTGGGCGTGGCCAATGAAGACGATCTGGCCCTTCTGCAGGACTATTCGCTTGCTGCCGACCAGATATTGATCGACGCAAAACCCCCCAGAGGGGCGGATTTGCCGGGCGGCAATGGCCTGACCTTTGACTGGCGCCTGCTGGTGGGTCGCAAATGGCTGCGCCCGTGGATGCTGGCGGGGGGTCTTACGCCCGCAAACGTGGCCGAGGCTGCAAGGCTGACGGGCGCGCGGCAAGTGGATGTGTCGTCCGGTGTGGAATCTGCGCCGGGGATCAAGGATGCAGCCCTGATTGCGGCCTTCGTGCAGGCGGCAGGCTGATTGCCGGACCCCAGGTAAATAATGGGGCAGCAATTGTGCAAGTCTGCGATGCCGCAGATGACACCGCCCGATAACAGTGATTGTAGTAACTTCACTTCGCTATTGCACAGGTCGGCGCAGACCTTTCCTTGCACCCCTAAGCACAAAAGCAGCCTCAAGCTTATTGCCAGTAGCAAGGCCGGGGGGTTTCGCGCCTAAAATAAAGGCAAAAATCGCATCCCAAGGCTTTTTGCTCAGCTGGTCTTGACCTGGGGCGCGGGTGCGTTCACTCTGACCTTGAAATCTGGCGAAAAGCCTGTCGGCAATCGAGCCCTGTTTGCAGCCCACATCTGTGGGACCTGCAACGGGGCTT
>JANNNF010000256.1:0-2021 GCA_031398405.1 Rhodobacterales bacterium
TGTCACGATCAGCACCTGATAATCCTGCTTGGTGCAGCCTTCGACATTTGGCATCGAGATTTCAGGCCGCATCGGGAACACGTCAGTCGGGGTTTTGTCGGGCGTGCATGACTGGCCCGCCACCTCCGCCGTATACAGCGCGGCTCGGCACCCCAGATGCGTCACATCATACAGCGTGGCTCCGTTTGACAGCGACCACGCCTGTTTGCCAGCCGCATCCGCCGGGTTCACCGTCAACACGGCAGTGACGTCTCGCCCGCCTGTCACCACATAATTGCCAGGGGGCAGCGAAAACACCGGGGCCTCCATGATCAACCCATGTTCTTCCAGCCACCACGCGTCCGGCTCAAACTGCCAGCCAGCCGGGGCTTTCCCGCCTGCAGCAATCAACGCAGCATAATCGGTGGACCATACCCCGCGCGGGCCGGGGTCCACCGCCCAGAACCCCCATGTCTGCGCGTCATCGCCCGAGGTGGCGCTGGTTGGTCCCAAAGCCGCGATATACTGGGTGTCGCCCGGCACAAACGTCGCTTCGGCATGGGCGGGGGCAAGGGCCGCAACCACCATGCCGATAACGGCGGTCACAAAGACAGGCAGTCCCGAACCATGCAAGGCAGAGATCATCGTGCGGTATCCTTCGTGTCCAGGGGTAGGGCAAAGAGTAGACCGTCGACACGCGAAAACAAAAACCTTATGCGCGCCGCGCTTTCACAGTTTCGTCAGCGTTTTTTGCGGGTCTGGACGGTCTTGTTGCCCCGAGGCCCGGTCAGCACCGGGGTGTTGTCGATGTTCTCGCCATGCAGCTTGCGCCAACGGTCCAGCCGTGCCGGGTCCAGTGTACCTGCCGTCACCGCTGCGCGCACCGCACAGCCCGGCTCATGCGCATGGGTGCAATCGCGAAAGCGGCACTGCGGGGCAAGTTCGATGATCTCGGCAAACAGCAGATCCAACCCCGAGGCCACATCGCTGACATGCAAGGTGCGCATCCCCGGCGTGTCGATCACCCAACCGCCGCCCTGAATTTCATGCAGCGACCGCGAGGTGGTGGTATGCCGGCCCCGCCCGTCATCCTCGCGGATCGCCCCGGTCAGTTGCGCGTCATCTGCCGACTTGTCGGCAAGGGTGTTCAGCAACGTGGATTTGCCCACCCCGGATGATCCGACCAATGCCACGGTCTGCCCCGGCCCACACCACGGGGCAAGGGCGGCAGCAGCCTCGGGCGCTTTGGCGTTCAGGGTAACAACGGCCAGACCGCGTTGCAGGGCAGCGGCCTGAGCCTGATACTCGCCAAGGTCCATGCCGGTGTCATCCACCATATCGGCCTTGGTCAAGACCAGCACCGGGTTGGTCCCGGCCTCGTTCGCCAATGCCAGATACCGTTCCAGCCGCGCCGGGTTGAAATCGGCGTTGCACGAGGTGACGATGAACAGCGTATCCACATTGGCCGCAATCAACTGTGGTCCCCGCGCGCCCTCAACCCGGCGGATCAGCACGGTGTTGCGGTCCAGCCTGCGGATCAGAGTGTGGGTTTCCGGGTCAACCAGCACCCAGTCGCCGACGGCAAAATCGGTGGTGTTGACATGGGTTGGCAAGGTCAGCCGCACAGTGCCCGCAAGCGATACTGCCGTCAGCCGCGACCGATGCACCGTCGATATGCGCATCGGCGCCAGCGGGGCGTCATCTTCCGTCAACTGGTCGTCAAAGAATGCCGACCAACCAAGGGTCGCAAGCAGCGGGGCGAGGGGATAAGGTGTTTGGGTCACAGTGCCTTGCATGACTATCGGACGACGCGGATGCAAGCCCCATACGTCTCATACCCGGTCCACCGCAAGCCACACGCCACCTTCTGCGCTTCGGCTTCGGCATAGTCGACGTTGGCGCGCAGCGTGTGCAGCGGCACCCGGCCTTCGCGATACCATTCGGTACGCGCGATTTCCGCGCCGCCGAGACGACCCGCGCAGTTGATGCGGATGCCCTCTGCGCCAAGACGCATGGCCGACTGCACAGCGCGCTTCATCGCG
>JANNNF010000318.1:0-3565 GCA_031398405.1 Rhodobacterales bacterium
GCTCTATTCATCCGAGGATCTGTTGGAGGGGGCGCGGGCCTTTGCCGAGAAGCGCGATCCGGTGTGGAAGGGGAAGTGACGAGGCTGTCCCGGGAAGGGACGTTATTTTGTGGTTTTAGATCAATATGTTGATGGGCCGCATTAAGGGACTGTTTACGATTGGGGACAGGCTTCGGCCGATCTGGGCCCTATGACCGTTCCCGCGCCGAGGTCAGCGCCACGTTGACCGGCCTGCGCAGCGGGGTGGCGGATACGCCGTGGCCAAGCGGGCATGTCGATGCGCTGAACGGCTTGGTGCGCGCCGCGTTGGCCGAGATCGAACCAAGCCTGCACCCGGCGCGGGCGGGCCACGAGGTGCTGGCGCGGGCAGAAGGGAAATCAGATCGGGGCAAGGGGATGATGGACACGCTGCGGGGCCTTGTTAATCAGATGCCGGGGTGATGATAACGCGCGGCTGATACTGCGCACCGATGCGATGCACCAGACCGGGGGGGGCGCCATGTTGATGCTGTGGCAGGGCTGGCCGTGATTGACGCGGCGCGGGTCGTCAGCGCGGATCTTGCGGCCCGGCTGTCCAAGTCAGAATGACCACCGTTTCAAAACCGACGTTTTGATGTCGCAAACTGGGCGTCCCGTAATGCGTTGAGCGTTTAAGCCTGTGTATCCGAATGGGACGCAGGGTATTGGGCATGATTGACACCGATTACATCATCGTGGGCGCGGGGTCGGCGGGTTGTGTGCTGGCTGACCGGCTGAGCGCCAATGGCAAGCACCGCGTCACGGTGCTGGAGGCCGGGGGCAGCGACATGCGGCCTTATATTCATTTGCCGCTTGGCTATGGCAAGCTTTTCTATGACCCCGCCGTCAACTGGATGTATCGCACCGAACCTGACCCCGGCCTGAACGGGCAGCGCGATCATTGGCCGCGTGGCAAGGTGCTGGGCGGGTCATCCTCCATCAACGCCATGGTTTATATTCGCGGCCACCGGGCGGATTATGACGAATGGGGTGCGGATAATCCGGGTTGGGGCTGGGACGCCTGCCTGAGCGCCTACCGAGCGATGGAGGACACCGAGGCCGGGGCGGATGCATGGCGGGGCAAGGGTGGGCCGTTGTTTGTGTCGGCCAACCGCACGGGGCTGCATCCGCTGGTGAAAGATTATCTGGCGGCCTGCGGGCAGGCGGGGCTGGCGGAGACCGCGGATTTCAACGGGAACCGTCAGGAAGGCGCGGGGGTCTATCAGATGACCATCAAGCACGCCCGGCGCAATTCGGCGGCACGGGCGTTTTTGCGGCCTGCGATGAAGCGGTCCAATGTGCGGGTTGTGACCGGGGCGCTGGTGCAGCGGGTGATTATCGAGGCTGGCCGGGCGGTTGGGGTGGAGTATCTGCGCGGGGGGCAGGTGGTTACCTTGCGCGCCAAGGCAGACGTTATTCTGGCAGGGGGGGCGATCAATTCGCCACAATTGCTGCAACTGTCGGGCGTAGGGCCGGGGGCGTTGTTGCAGGGGCTGGGGATTGAGGTGCTGCGCGACAACGCGAATGTGGGCGACCATCTGAGCGATCATCAGGGCATCAACTATAGCTGGCGGATGACGGTACCGACCTACAATGACGAGTTGCGCCCGTGGTGGGGAAAGCTGCGTGCGGGGATGCAATATGTGATGGGCGGGGCTGGGCCGCTGGCGAAAAGCATCAACCATGCGGGGGGGTTTTTCCGGACCTCCGACGGCTTGGACCGGCCCAATATGCAGCTGTATTTCCAGGCGTTTTCAACCCTGATCCCGCGCGATGGCGAGCGGCCCATTCTGACGCCCGACCCGTTTTCGGGCATGTCGATCGGGTTATCGAACTGTCGCCCCACCAGCCGGGGGCATATCCGCATCGCCTCGCCCGATGCAGGTGCGCATCCGGTGATCGTGGCGAACGCGTTTTCCACCGATCACGATGTGGCCGAAATGCTGGCAGCGGTGAAATATCTGCGCACCATTGCCGCACAACCCGCCTTGGCCCGGCTGATCGCAGAAGAGTTGCGACCGGGGCCTGCTGTCATGTCGGATGCGGCCCTGATCGACGATTTCCGCAGCCGCAGCGGCACGGTCTATCACCCAAGCTGCACCTGCCGGATGGGGCCGGATGAGGCCACGTCGGTGGTGGATGCGCGGCTGCGGGTGCATGGGGTAGCGGGGCTGCGTGTAGTGGATGCGAGCGCTTTTCCGAACCTGATCGCGGGCAACACCAATGCGCCTGCGATGCTGATGGGATGGAAAGGCGCAGACATGGTGCTGGCGGACGCCAGATAGGGGGCCGTCCCCCGGGGCATCGAGCCCCGTGGGACGGCGTTGCCTTCCTTTGGGGAAGGCGCCGGTGGCGGTCTTGTGAGCGGGGACGTACCGGATGCGAAGGTGGATATTTGAGCCAAAGTGAAAGCACAAAGGCTGTGTTGGCTTTCATGCTGGCTTAAATATCCCCGCGCGGAGCGCATCGATCTTTCCGTTTATTCCCCGCGCGGGAAGCGTTTGCTGTCTTCCAGCACGTTCAGGTCCATGTGATTGCGCATGTACCGCTCGGATGCGGCGCGGAGGGGTTGGTAATCCCACGGGTAATAGCCGCCCTTGCGCAGGGCCTGATACACGAGAGTGCGGCGGGCCTGGCTTTCGCGAACCGCCGCGTCGAAGGCGGGCAGGTCCCAGCGCGTGTCGGCTTTGGTCTGGAAATGGGCAAGAATCTCGGCGGCGCGGGGGTCGGTGGCAAGGTTGGTGCGTTCGGACGGGTCATTGGCGAGGTCGTAGAGTTGCTCGGGGTCGGCGGGGCAGCGGATGAACTTCCACGCCCCTTCGCGCAGGGCGACCATGGGGGTGATGGTGCCTTCGGCCGCGTATTCCATGGCGACGGGCCCCCGGGGGGTGCCCTCGGTCAGGGGCAGCAGGTTCTGGCCGTCGGTCCATGGGGCGACCTCAGACATATCGATGCCTGCGAGAGCGCACAGGGTGGGGGTGACGTCGATTGTGGAGGTGGGGGTGTCGATCTTTTGCGGGGCGAGGCCGGGGGCGGAGATCATCAGGGGTACGCGGGAGGCGCCTTCAAAGAAGCTCATCTTGAACCACAGGCCGCGGTCGCCCAGCATTTCGCCATGATCGGAGAGGAAGATCACGATAGCCTCTTGGCGGGTGGCTTCGAGCACCGCGAAAACCTCGCCGATCTTGTCATCGACATAAGAGATGTTGGCGAAATAGCCTTGGCGGGCGCGGCGGATCTGGTCGGCGGTGATGTCGAACGCGGTGTGGTTGCAGGCGTCGAGCAGGCGTTGGGAATGGGGGTCTTGATCGGCGTAGGGCATGGGGGTTGGCGGTTCCAGTTCGGGGACGCCTTCGTAGAGATCCCAGTATTTGCGCCGCGCCACGAAGGGGTCGTGCGGGTGGGTGAAGCTGACAGTCAGGCACCAAGGGCGCGGGTCTGAGCCGCGTGAGAGGTCGTAGAGTTTCTGGCAAGCCTGATGGGCCACGTCATCGTCATATTCCAGCTGGTTGGTGATTTCGGCCACGCCTGCCCCGGTCACTGACCC
>JANNNF010000276.1:0-7321 GCA_031398405.1 Rhodobacterales bacterium
CGTCCTCGTCAGACAGGCCCGTTCCAGCCGTTGCCATAGTCTGATAACGCAGGAAGAGGGCCAGCTTGGCCTTCTCCATTTACCGCAAGCTGTATGCAGTGATCGGCTTGCCGATCAGCGAAAGGCTCCGGCCCGTTCGGCAACGCGTTTCAAAGATAATCAGTTCAATGCGCGTCGGATATGAGACACGGCTTGTTATCTGGAACAGCGCGAGGTCTGGTCCGCCCGGAAAGATGGCCACGACTTTGCCTTGCGCCAGCAGTTCACTGACACGGCGGCGCGTCCCGCCGGTCAGGCATCTTGCGACGATGGTGCCAGAGAAATCGACGGGCAAAAGATGCGGATCAATCTCGGTCACGCGGGACAGCCGCCTAGTTGGCAGCATCTGCCACCCGCGGGCGCACCTTCAACAGGCCTATTGCAGCTGCAAAGGCTTACCGGGGCCCTTGTCGGGCGCAGCCCAGACAAAGTGTTGGCGCTGCAGGTTTGGCTGGCCGGACAGCGTTTCGATGCAGACGATCAGGCTGCGGCGAAACAGCGATTGTCCCGGATGGGAATAAGCAAGCGGATCAATAGCCACGTCGGGATCAAGATCAAAGGTCTTGGTCTCGGTCACAATGGCGCCGTTTCCCTTGTGATGGTCACATGGCAGGTTCGGACATCCAGACCGCGGGCCTCGGGCCGGAAGGGATTGCAGAGTATCCCCCGCGCCCGGCAACCCACGTGCGCAACGGGGCCGGGGCATGGCCGTCAGGCCAATCCAGAAGCACCAGGTCAGCGCGCAATCCGGGCGCGATATGGCCACGGTCGGTCAGACCCATGGCGCGGGCCGGGTTGGCGGACACAAGGCGCCAAAGCGCGGGCAGGGCGGCCACGCGATCGGCGTGCAGGCGCACAACCGCGCCCAGCATGGCGGGGTAGAAATAGTCGGATGCAAGGATATCGCACAGGCCCCGGCTGATCATCTCGGCCGCGCCGGGACTGCCCAGATGGCTGCCGCCGCGCATAGCATTTGGCGCGCCCAGCACGATCAGATCACCGGCATCTCGTGCGGCGCGGAACACCCGCTTATGCATGGGAAATTCAGCTACCTTTGCACCGAGGCCGCGATAGTAGCTGCGGGTTTCGACCTGGCTGTCATCATGGCTGAGCATGGGCGCGCCTTGCGCGCAGGCCAGTGCTGCGACGCGCTTGATCTGACCGGGCACGGCATCACGTTCAGACCAGACGCGCGCAATCAGGGCCACGAAATCGGCAGGTTCCATATGGGCCCGCTTGGCGCGGTCAGCCATCTTTTGCAAAAATCGCGGGGATGACAGATCTGTAACCGGATAGGTTTCGACATGATCAAAGGGACGGTCATGCAGGGCGATATCGGAATGCAGCAGGGCCGCCGAGGTATGATCGTTAAACGCCAGCGCCGGTGTATCGCGCCCGGCCATCGCATGGGCAACCAGGGGTTCAGCCTCGGCGCAAAAGGTTTCCCACCGCAGTTGGATGCGGTTATCCGTGGTCAGCCGGTGGCGCAAAGTTTCCAGCATGTGCACAACCTGCCAGCCCATATCAACGCTGCGCAGGCCCGGCTCCCATGACAAGGTCAGCGCGTGATAGGCAGTGGCGATGCCATTGGCGGCAAGCTGGCGGTCAGTTTCCAGAAGGGCGGTTTCAACGGGCACGGTCACACCGGGGCGGGGCATCAGCTGACGTTCGAACGCATCGCCATGCACATCGACAAAGGCCGGGGCAAGGATACGCCCCTTGCCCGGCACAATCGTGGCCCCGTCGCGGGGCACGTCCAGCCCGGTGATCCGGCCATTCTCGATCCGGACCGTGGTGATTTCCACCCGGTCGTCCAGCACGACCCGCGCGCCTTCGATCAGTTCTGCGGTCACGCCAGACGCTCCGCCAGAAGGTGCCAGTGCCAAGACCCGGGTTTATCATGCGGGCGGTCGTAAAGGGTGAACACCTCAAACCCCCAGAGCAGCGACAACAGGTCAGGTGCTGTGCAGAAATAGTGCGGATGCACCTTGTCGCCGGGGCCGTCAAAGACCCAAGTGTTGCGGCTGATTTCACGCCCTGTGGCCTTTGCCAGTTCAACTGGCACACGGCGCGCCGACAGCATCGTTGCCATGAAGGAACCACCGGGCCGGGTAACGCGGGCCACCTCGGCCAATGTGCGCCGCACCACGCTTTCATCGCCGTGATAGATCACGTTCCATGCCAACACATAATCAAATGCGGCGTTTTCAAAGGGCAGTTCTGTCATCGGCCCGTGTATGCAGGCAACATCCAGGCTTTGCGTAAAGGCTGCGGCACTGACCGCAGCGGCCGAGGCCTCAGCGGCATCAAGTGCAGTGACATGGTGCCCCGCCTTTGCCAAGGCCAGCGCATGCCGCCCGATCCCGGCGCCAAGGTCCAGAATCCGGCTGCCCGGCGCAAGAGTTGCCGCATGGTCCATCACCCAAGGCTCTGGCTGCGCCCAAGGCGATGTGCGATCGGCCTTTTGCCATTCGGCGTTCCAGTACAGATGAGCGGTATCGGTGGTCATCATATCAGTTTCCTGCGTATCCAGCCTGATCCCTGTTCCACCATGATCACCAGCGCCAGCAGCATCAAGATGATGGCCAGCGCCTCGTCATAGTTGAACAGATCAAAGGCGACCTTCAAATCCACCCCGATGCCCCCCGCGCCCACCAGCCCAAGGGCGGCTGAGCCGCGCACAGATTTTTCCAGTGAAAACAAGGATGTGGCGGTAAAGGATGGGAGGCAGGCCGGAAACACGGCGGACACGATTATGCCCAGCCGCCCGGCACCGATGGCGCGCAGGGCGTCTTGGGGTCCGGGGTCGGATTCCTCCATCGCTTCGGCGAAGAAGCGGCCGGCAAAGCCGATCTTGTCGACCATGATCGCAAGCACCCCGGCAGCCGGACCTAGCCCCACGATGATGATAAACACGATGGCCCAGACAAGGTCAGGCACCGTGCGGAACAGTGCGATCACGGCGCGGGCGATAGTGCGCACAACAGGGTGGGGCGATAGCCGGTCAGTGGCCAAAATGGCAAAAGGTACGGCAAAGATCAGGCCAAGCGCGCAGCCCGCCACGGCCATTTGCAGCGTCTCAAGCAGTTTCCAGCTGATCGGCACGATCCGGCTGAAATCTGGCGGAAACATCTGCATGACCAGACCCGACGGTGCGAAAAGCCGGGTCACGCCGCGCGACAGCGATGCCAGCGTCGGTGCGGTGGCTACCAGTGACGATGTCACCAGTGCCAGCACAATCAGCAAGCCCGCATAGGCGGGTAGGCCAAGATGTCGAAAGCGCGCGGGGGCCATTGGCACGGTGGTCATATGGCACCTGCGTGATCAAAGAAATGCCGCAGGCCGGATGCGGTGGCACTGGTGGTGGGCAGGTCCAGCGTGATCTTGCCCTGATGCAGGCCAAGGATGCGGTCGGAATAGGCCAGCGTATGTTCCAGCCGGTGCGAGATCATCAACAGCGACTGCCTGTCCTGCCGGACAAGGTTTAGCAGCAACTCCATCACCTCTTGCCCGGTCTGCGGATCAAGGCTCGCATCAGGTTCATCGGCCAGAATAAAGGCCGGGCGCTGCATCAGCATCCGCGCGATAGCGACGCGCTGTTGCTGGCCGCCCGACAGGCTATCTACCCTCAGGGTCGCACGGTCAGCCAGCCCGACACGGTCAAGGCAGGCCATCGCCTCAGCGCGCACGGCGGCAGGGGATAGCGCCTGAAACCACGCCCGCGGGCCCGACATGCGCGCTTGAACCCCGTGCACAACGTTTGACAGGGCCGACAGGCGCGGAACCAGATTGTGCCGCTGCCAGACAATGCCGACCTGCGCGCGGAACCGCCGCAAATCGCCCGCGCCAAGCGTGCGGATATCGCGACCCAGCATGTCGATCCGCCCGCTGTCAGGCTCTACCAGCCGCACCAGGCATTTCAAAAGGGTGGACTTGCCTGACCCATTTGCCCCGATCAGCGCGGTTGACTGGCCGGGGGCCAGCAGAAAATCCAACCCGCACAGGATAGCGCGACCATCAAATGACTTGTGCAAGCCGCTGACAGACAGAACTGGCCCCACCAAGGTGGAGCCGGTTGTCGTTTGCGACGGCTGAACGGTGGCGTTCATTCGGTGGTCACTGACCGACGAACTCGGTGAACTCTGTCACGCCGACGTTTTCAAACATCTTGCGGACAACATCGTAATCCGCATCCGTCACCGAGGCATTGAAGCTGCCGCCGATGTACTTCGCGTTTTCCTCAACCGAGGTGACTGCCGCCAGCAGAGCGTCGCCCTGCTCGGCAAAGGTCTTGCGGACGGCGTCAACCACTTCGGGCGCAACCGTCGGTGACACCAGCAAAAGGTCATTTGGCAGCTGGTCGCCCTTTACGAGTACGCGGAACTTTTGGTCTGGGAATGCCTCAGTGATCTGTTCGATGTGTGTGCGGTTCAGGCCGATGGCCGCGATGTCACCGGCAATCAGTGCCTCGACTGCGACGTTACGCTTTAGAAACACCGGTTCGTAATCAACAGAATAGGAAAGGCCTGCTTGAGACAGCAGCGAAACCGGCGACAGGTGCTGCGAGGTAGACCCGATCTCACCGAACGAAATCTTCTGGCCTTTAAGATCAGCGGCTGTCTGGTGGGGGCTGGAGTCCAGCACCACGACATTCGAATAGTAGTCAGGTCGGATCCATGTCACGACCGGCCGCGCATCAAGGCGGGCGTTGAACACGACGTATTCCGCTGGGCCTGTCAGCACGAAATCTACCTGATCGGCAGCCATCGCCTCAACCGCGATGGTGCGGCCAGAGACTGGAAAGAATTCAACCGTCAAGCCGGAGGCTGCCTCAAACGCGTCCTTGAACGGCCCCATCTCGCGCTGCAGGGCCTCCATCCCGTCTATGTCGGTTACGGCAAAACGAACGGTGTCTTGGGCGGCGGCGGCCCCCGCGATGAACAGCTGAGCAGCAACCAGTAAGCAGAGTGCGGTTTTCATGATGCGATCCTGTGTGCAACAAACGATTGCAACGGGAATAGCGATGGCCTGTAACAGCCAGACAACGGGTTTATCGCAATTTGACGACAGTCTGCATATCAAGCAAAATTACATAATCGCAATTATGCGGTTTATTTTACCATCGCGAAGACTCCGACCCCTGTCACGATCCCGGACTGCATGGCACCGACTTTCAGAAAAAGAACGAAGAAAAAACGCTGTGATAGAAAAATGGCGCAGATAAATCGGACGAAAAAAGAGAAAGAGGGAAGGAAGTTCGAGAAAGGGAAAAGTTTGAACTTGCGAGAGGTCCCTGTCTTGCCACAACTCTGCTTCACCGGCGCTTGTCTTCACCGATCTGATGGTCCGGAGGGACGAAGCCGGCAAAACTCACAAGGAATGCCGCAGGATCAATCCCCGCGGCATGGCACAGTGCGATGTACTCGATAATGTCTACGCGCCGCGACCCGCTTTCAATTCGGGCGATCAGTGACTGATGTACCCCCAGGCGTTCGGCAATCGCTGTCTGCGTTATGCCGTATTTTTCCCGTGCGGACACATATTCTGTGCAGAACTTCTTATGGGCCTCGGTGTCGGTCGTCCTGGTCATGGTAAGCCTGCCGTCAGATTCATCAGACCTGCTTGCTACAGGTACGGGAAAACAGAAAGCGAAAAATCAGGACTACCATTGGCGAGAGACTGGGGATGTCTGAAGAAGGGGCGAGGATGTCTTGCTTCATACACTGGCGACGTCGCATCGGTTCAGACTTTCTTGCTGGGCTGATGTCCGGCACATGTCATTCCACCACGGGACGGGGACACTCTGGCGCCCCGCCCCATGTGGATCTCATTGCAGTGCGAGCCGTTCCGCATCCTCGACTTCTTGCGCCAAGCACGTGAGAGCATTCAAGTCCTCGACAAATTTTTCCGATGCCACGAGGCGGTAGGACACCAGGGGCCCCACGATGCGGTTGAGGATCGGCATTTCGAGGTTTTCCAGCGCTTGGGCGAGGCGTGCCGGGCTGACCACGATCTGGTCATAGCGCAGGTCCTGCGGCAACGCGTCGATGTAACTGACAAGGCGGCGCGCGCGCGCGGCCAGATCATAGCCGGTCATCAGTTTATCGGCGAGGATATGTGCTGCGGGAGTGAGGCCGATGGTCTGGACATGCAGACCTTGTAAGGCGCCTTTGGACTCTTCGTGAACCGCGAAATGCGCGAATCCCATGCCGAGCAACAGGCGCGCACCGGTCAGGCTGGTGATGCCCGTACGCGCGAATTCAAGAAGGGCGAGCTGGGTCGGATCCTCCATGATTTCCGAGAGAAGATCGAAGTTCTGCCCGGCGGCGGATTTCTGGAGGTAGTGCAGTCGCGTGGCTGTGCCACGCGCGACAGCCTTGGCGATTAGGTGGTGGGGTTGAGTATGCATAGCTAGTCTCCATTTATAGAAAACAGATACTGAATAATAGATAATCGACTTACAACAACAAAAACACAGGGTCCCTGAATTTTACACCAGTTTTCCTCCAACCAACGAAGGCTGCCTATTTCCGTGCGATTGCCAAGAAAGGCTGGCGCCCGCCTCAGCCGGGATGGTTTTTGGAGCCGCGAGCCGAAGGCGTCCGAAAACTTGATCGATGGGGCAGGGGAGACGGCGCCGCGCGGGCCGAAACGCGCAGTTTAACCTCAAGGCCCGGCCGGAGACCATCGACGCGTACTGCGCCTGACTGACCCCGCCTCGGGAGTTTTGATCTTCGGCATCTCGACCCGCCGCCGCGCCCGGATGGCCGGTGCCGGAAATGTCCGCTTCCAGTACCGCTGCACCGACTTCAGGCTGCCGTCGTAATCATGCTCGCGCTTCAGCCAGTCGTGCAGCGCCGCCAGGTTCACCCGACCGCCCGACTGCTGTCTGCGCCAGTGCGCGATCGCCTCGGCAAACGCCGCCGCCTTGCCGAGCTGCACCGTTCGACCGTCCACGGCTCCGGCAGCATCCCGCCGCCGGTGATACCTCACCGTTCCTTCGCTCACCCCCAGCAAACGCGCCGCAGAACTCTGGGAAAGACCCTGCTTCAGCAAAACCGTCATCGCCGTCAGCGCCTCATTCTCGAGACGACCCATCGTTCCCTCCCGGTAGACCACCCACCGGAAAATCGATCAGGCCAAGAGGACACCTCGTAAACCTGGATGTCGCCTTACGGTCTCAATGGCCTGTCTAGCTACATAGGACGCAAGTCACCCAGTTTTGATGTTTGTAGGGACGGATGATCGCCTTGCTTTCATCGTGGAGGATACCTCGGTTTCC
>JANNNF010000314.1:0-1787 GCA_031398405.1 Rhodobacterales bacterium
GTATGAAACCTAAAGATACCGGTCGTCTCATCGCCAAGCCCAGATCGATAGTGCCCTCAACGGTGCCGCGCCGGTTGGCGAAGGTGTCGGCACCGTCCTCCATCACCTTTGATCAGTCACGACCGGTTGGGCAGGCTGTCATTGCCGCCGCCAAGTCTGACCCAAAACTTTTGCCGTTGTCAGTGCCCGCGTACAAATCTAGCGCCCAATCCCCGCCCTCAATTGGGCCAGAGATGGCAAGGCCCGGGGGGTGAGTTGCATCGGTACAGCGGATGACAGTGCGCATGGCGATGACGCACGCACAGAATGACCCAGACCTGTTGGGTTTGGATAATCTGCCACCTTTGCACAGGAATTTCTGGTTATTGCGATCCCGAACCGGGCAGATTTACGACGCAGGTTGTGGGGACGACGCAGGCCTTGCGAAAGAAATTGTAACCGATACCCCGTTACCGGAGGTCGACGCGATTGCGACTTTTGCGGATGCGTTTTGCTTTAAGGACTGAACGATGATTGAACTGAGTTTTCCGACTTTAGGCCACGTCACCCCGTCAGGCAGCCCCACCCCATCATCTGCAATCGTGATGTGGCAGCCGTCATCATCAATCAAACTGTGCAGTGTAATGTTTCCTCCGTCACGCCCTGCGAAAGCGTGCTTGAGCGAGTTTGTAAGCACTTCGTTGACGACCAGGCCCGCAGGCATCGCAACGTTAATAGAAACTGGCCATGAGTCGATCTTTGTATCCAGGCGAATCCCTTCGGTGGCATGGGCCTGCATCACCGCCGCCGCAATTTTTCCCAGATAGGCACCGAGATCGACTGTATCGTCGGTTTTGTTCTGTGCGAGCGCATCATACAGCACCGATAGCGCGTTGATCCTGCCAGCCAAGCGGGCAAAACTTGCGCCGGAGTCTGCATTTGGCATGTTCCGCGCCTCCATCCGGATCAGGGCGGTAATCATCTGCAGGTTATTTTTGACCCGGTGCTGAAGTTCCTTCAGAAGAACGTCCTTGTTCTTCAGATCCGATATTTCCGTGGTTTTGTCATCAGTGGACTTGGGTGCCGAACCCATGGCCACCAATCGGTACATTGGTTGTCCGCGGTGATCCTCGATCGTGTTGGACCACACGTCTACGTTGATCGGCCCGGTTTCGTGATTGATCGTGAACACACCAAGGTATTCAGATTCGTCTTTTACAGCGTCCCGCAGGAAACGTTCATCACCATCGGCCGATGCGATTCCAGGCAGAGCGCGCCAGCTTTTCCCTTCGATATCTGCCGGTTTAAGTCCGATCAGGCGCTGAAATTCAAGGTTTGCATATGTTACTATTTCCGAAGGCTGGATTTCTGAGACCGCGACGGCGACGGGTATATGATCGAGGAAATGCTTGAAGCGATCTTCTTCAAGCGCCTCGACAAACTTTGCCGGGTCGATCAGGGAATCGCCGTGCTGCTTCAGGGCTTCGGACATGACATTTCCAGTGTGAGAAAGGGATAGGATCCAGGTTAGCTACAGCAGGCCGTCAATTTGTTGACAAGGCATTTCTTTCACCGCGATGATTGGCGCACTGAGGCGATCTGGCCATCTACCGCTTGGCGCTACCGACCTATGTGTGACCAGCGGGCATCACGCCCCGCGAAGCAGCCGCCATGGCAACCCTTACCTTATCAATCTGCCCCCGCCAAGATGTCCGTCAGTCAGGGCGCCCACACCGATGACACCTTGTTAGATCTTTTTCATCGCGGTTGATGCCCATGCGTTTGATGTTGGGGCATCGCCACAAACA
>JANNNF010000362.1:0-6134 GCA_031398405.1 Rhodobacterales bacterium
CAAGCAAGTCTTAAAGGTCATTGAGAGGGCGTTTCAGGGCGTTTTCGACAATCTCAACATGGGGCTAATGTAATGAAACGCCTCATCGCCGCCGGCCTGATGTTCGGCAACCTGATCGAAGTCACCTCGCCCGCGCTGATCGAGCGGTATAATCGCGCGCTCAAGCATCTGACCGGCAAGACCACCGCCCTTAAGGATTTCCACATTGATATCTCCGGCTACTCGCCCGAGATCGGGGATGAACTGGACGACGACCTCTACCTCAACCCCAACGGCTTCAACCGGCAGTTCATTTTGCTGACCACGGCGCAGAAGGACGCGCCGCTGCTCAATATCAAATTCTCCACCTCGCGCAGTATCCTTCAGCAATTCATCAAAAAGAACGAGGCGCAACTGTTTGCCCTGACCGCGCGCGATGCGGTGGCGGGCGAGTTGCAGAATTCGGTCTACACCGTTGACACCCCAGCCAAGCTGTTCGACATTCGGCAGGTCACGGTCGAAGCCGACACAATTGGCGGGCATGTGGCCGACGCTGGCAAGCTGGCCGCGTTGATTGAACGCTTCCGCGCAGAGCCGGACGGCTGGCGAGATGATATCTTGATTGCCGACATGATCACCCTGGCGAAAAAGACTGGCGATGTGACGCGGGTGCCAATTGCCCTGCCTTCGATGGTGTTTCAGCAGCCGAACTTCTGGACCAGCCATTTTGGTGGGCTGTATATCTTTCGCGACACCAAACAGCCGGGCGTCATCTCTACCCTGCCCAAGGCGAGTCTTGGCGCGGTGCCCATCAGCCCGACGATGGATATCACCAACCGGAACCAGATTGCCGACTGGCTGGATCGCAATGGCCTCGTAGAACCCATCGTGCAGGCGCGCGGGGCGGATGCGGGCGGCATCTTGCGGCAAAAGATGGATTTCATTCTGGTCGATGCGGCGGACAGGTTGCAGATCAATATCGCCGACGCCAACCGCACTGAACTGCGCAAGATCGCCAATCGTATGGGCGACGCGTTGCCGCCCGAGTTTCTGGGCCTCGCGGCCCTGCTGCGGTGGGTTGAAGGCGGCGGCGACTGGCCGCGCATCACCAGCGAACACCCCAGCTATTTCTACACCCTGCGTGCCAAACAGGGCCGCGACCGTGATCTCGTGAATATGCTGCTGGCCGAGCTTGCACCGATGGACGTGCGGCAGATGTTCATTGTCCATAAAGAGGTGTTCTATGCCCAGTATGCCACTTGGTCGGACGCCAAGCGGCAGTATGTGGCAGACTTTCTGGCGCGGGAATACAAGGTCGACGCACAAGGTGCGCGGGCCGCACTGTTTGGGCCGGAACCGGCAATGCAGGACGTGACCCCTGCGGCCCCTGCGGTCCCCCGTGCAACACCGGTGGGGCCATGGGGTTCGATCAGCAGAGGTGCGCGATGATCATCGGGTTTTTTCGACTGATGCTGTTCGGCGCGCTGGCCATGACGGTGGTCTATGTCCTGATCTCTATCTACTCGCGGTCGGTGCGGCGAGAATGGTTGGAGAAGAACTTTGACGCGGGCAGTGTACCCGGCGACCGTGATGCTTATATTGACCAAGGGATGCAGGCCTATGAACGCGGTTTGCGACGCAAACTGATCTGGCTGGTTTACATCATCCCTGCCGTGGTCTTTACCACGGTATTCTGGACACTGAATTTTTCGTGAGGGTGCGATGCGCTATGTAAAATGGACGGTTGTGGCTTTGCTGGTGCTGATGGTGGGGGCGTTCTTCCACTACACCCTGCCGCAGCATGATATTGTGCGGATCGTGGGTGCAAACACCCAGCGGATGGATCTGGGGGAAAACTCTTGGTTCTTTGCCGCCCCGGATGCGGGCACCAGCACGGCTACCAGTAGCAGTCGCGATGTAAAATTTATTGAGACGATTCAACCCAATGGCCGCCCGATGGTCTACCGGAACGAGGATACAAGCTGGGGCTGGCCGCCATATTTCAAGGTCAACAGCTTTGACATTCAGACCCAGGCCGCCGATCTGACCTCGACCGAGGCCGCCCCGAAATGGGTGGTGATTACCCATTATGGCTGGCGCAATCAGTTGTTCACCATCTTCCCGAACGCGGTAAAGCTGCGGCAGGTCGAAGGGCCGGATGTGACGATCATCCCATGGGTGAATATCATTCTGTTCACGCTGATGGCGATCATCCTGTTCATGCTCCGCCGGATGTGGCTGCAGTTCCGCGAACGTACCATTGACCCTGCGTTGGAAGATGTGGGCGATGCATGGGATGCGGTGGATGCACGCGCTGATGCGGCCCGCGATGGTGCCAAGGGAGCGTTCGGGCGCTTTACCGGCTGGCTCGGGACATGGCGTAAACCGTAGGTCCGTGGCAACGCCATCTTGCGGGTCTCGATGGCCCGCAAGATGGCCCTGCCGTTCAGGTCAGACCAGCGCCAGCAGCGCCTCGCCGCCCGAGGCTTCACAAATGCCGGCGTTTTCTTCCAGGTTCAGCACCGACACCACACCGTCATCGGCGAGCAGCGCATAGCGTTTCGACCGCGCCAACAGGCCAATCGCCGGAATGTCGAAATCCAGCCCGATGGCCTTGGTAAACGACGCATCCGCATCGCCCAACATGGTAATGCCCGCGGCTGTCGCACCTGTCGCCTCGCCCCAAGCGTTCATTACAAAGGGGTCGTTGACCGACACGCAGATCACCTCATCCACGCCTTTGGCTGCAAAATCTGCCTTTGTACGCATGAAGCTTGGCACATGGGCTGTGGAACAGGTGCCGGTATAGGCCCCGGGCAACCCGAAGATCACGACTTTGCGGCCCTTGAGCTTGCTGGACAGACTGATGCCCTCCGGCCCATTCGCGCCGATTTGCAGAAGCGTGGCCTCGGGCAGGGCAGAGCCTACGGAAATTGTCATCAAAAGTCCCTCTCGCGTTGCGTTTGTCGTTGCCAAAGTTATAGGGTCCGCGCGACAGATCGGCCAGAGGGAACGCGCTATGGATGTGGTGGTAATCGGGGCAGGGCAGGCGGGGGCCGCCCTTGTTGCAAAGCTGCGGTCGTTGGGTCATGTCGGGGCGATTACCCTGATTGGCGAGGAAGCCGCTCCCCCCTATCAACGCCCTCCATTGTCCAAGGGCTATCTGATGGGCGAGATGGAGGTGGAACGCCTCTGGCTGCGCTCGCCCGAGTTTTATGCAGATAACAACATCACCCTTGTCCTGGGCCAGCCCGTCAGCGCGATTGATCCTGCTGCGCATACGGTGACTGTTGGCAGCAAGGTTATTTCTTACGACGCTTTGGCGCTGACCACCGGATCCACCCCGCGCCGTCTGCCTGCCGCTGTTGGTGGCGATCTGGGCGGGGTTTATACCGTCCGCAGCCTCTATGATGTTGATGCCATGCGGGCCGAATTTGTGGCGGGTCGCCGGGTCATCATCGTGGGCGGCGGCTATATCGGGCTGGAGGCTGCTGCTGTCGCTGCCAAGCTGGGGCTGGATGTGACCGTGCTGGAAATGGCCCCGCGCATCTTGCAGCGGGTGGCCGCGCCTGAGACATCGGATTACTTCCGCGAACTGCATGCCGCACACGGGGTGAAAATCCTCGAATCCACCGGGCTGGACCGGCTGCTTGGCGATGGTCATGTGACGGGCGCACGTCTGTCGGACGGTCGAGAACTGCCCGCCGATTTCGTCATCGCAGGCGTCGGCATCCTGCCCGGCACGGCGCTGGCCGAAGCCGCAGGTCTGGCGATCGAAAATGGCATCCGTACCGATGCCCATGGCCGCACCTCTGACCCGCATATCTGGTCGGCGGGCGATTGCGCGTCGTTTCCGTGGCAGGGTGGCCGCTTGCGGCTGGAATCTGTCGGCAACGCCATTGATCAGGCCGAGGCTGTCGCCGCCAATATCCTTGGGGCCGATGTCCCCTATACCGCACAGCCATGGTTCTGGTCGGATCAATACGATTGCAAACTGCAAATCGCGGGCCTCAATACCGGCTATGACCACATCACCACCCGCCCCGGCGACGACGGCGCTGTGTCGTTCTGGTACTACAAGGGGGCGCAGTTGCTGGCTGTGGATGCGATGAATGACGCCCGCGCCTACATGGTCGGCAAGCGATTGATCGAGATGGGAAAATCCCCCGATCCTGTGGTCATCGCGAACCCCGACACGGTGCTGAAAGCCCTGCTCAAGGCATGAGGATCATCGGCGGTTCCGCGCGCGGATTGCATTTGACCCCCGTTGGGGCAGGGGATGCTGCGGCGCATCTGCGGCCCACATCCGACCGCGTGCGCGAGGCAATTTTCAACCTGCTCATAAATGGTGGCTACGACAACCCGGTGGCCGGTGCTCGCGTGCTGGACCTGTTCGCGGGCACCGGGGCCTTGGGGCTAGAGGCGCTGTCGCGCGGGGCCACCCATGCGACCTTTGTTGACGATGGTCGCGCGGCCCAAGCCCTGATCACGCGCAACATCGCGCTCATGCGGGCAACTGACACCCACCTGATGAAACGCGATGCCACCAACCTGCCGCCCAACTCCGGCCCTGGCTACAGCCTCGTGTTTCTTGACCCACCCTATGACAAGCGCATGGGCGAGATGGCGCTTGCCAGCCTTTTGAATGGCAACTGGCTTGCGCCCAGCGCAATTCTGGTGTGGGAAGAGGGCAGCACGCCGATCTGGCCGGCCCCATATGACCAATTGGACCAACGCAAGTATGGCGACACCATCGTGACCCTGTTGAAAGCCCCACAATGACTCCCAAAGCCGTGTTGTTCGATTGTGACGGGGTGATTGTCGACAGCGAAGGCATGACCCTGATCATGCTGCAGGCTGACCTTGCCAACCATGGCCTGCTGCTGACCCTGCACGATCTGGAAACCGATTTCATCGGAGGAACCATCGAAAGCGTTGCCGAGCTTGCGATTGCGGCAGGGGCGGACCTGCCAGATGGCTGGGCCAATGCGTTTTATCAAAAACTGTATGCGATGCTGGCGGTCAACACGCCCTTGATGCCCGGTGTTCTGGAGGTGCTGGACGCTTTGGATGCGGCGGGCATCCCCTATGCAGTCGGGTCCAATGGCACGCCCGAAAAGATGCAGATCACCCTTGGTCAACATGGCCTGATCCCGCGCTTTCAAGACCATATCTATTCCGGCCAAGCCCTCGGTCGCCCCAAACCTGCGCCTGACCTTTACCTGCACGCCGCCGCCGCCCTGAACGTCGCGCCCAACGATTGCGTGGTGATTGAAGACAGCGTTGCCGGGGCCCTGGCCGCCCAAGCCGCTGGTATCCGCTGTTACGGCTATGCCCCCCACGGCCCGCACCCCCGCCTTGCGGCCACGGGGGCGATCCTGTTCACTGATATGGCCGACCTGCCGAACCTGCTCGGTCTGTAAGCGTTATCTTTGCCGAAACATCCTTGGCGCGAGGTCGGCACGCCGTGGGGGGCAGACAGCCCCCCCTTTACCGCAATCTCCGCCCGTCCTGTGCGTCAAAGAACAAGGCGGTGCTGGCGTCAAAGGTCACCCCCACCCGGTCGCCCAACCGGACTTTCGGGTCCTCATGCGACTCGATCACCAGCTTTTCTCCGGTCGGGGCCGTCACATGGATGAACGCCACCCCGCCCAAGGCTTCGGCCATATCGACCTTATGCGTGTTGCCTGAAAGATCCAACGCCAGATGCTGCGGGCGCAAGCCAACGGTCACAGGACCAGAGGAAGGCAGCGCAACCCCTGCTGTCAGAACACCCAAGCCCTTGGCCGTGACGCTGTTCCCCTCAACCACCCCGGCCACAAAGTTCATCGCCGGGCTGCCGATAAAGCCTGCCACAAACCGGTTATCCGGGTTGTGGTACAATTCCAGCGGTGCGCCCACCTGTTCCACCCGGCCTGCGCGCAGCACGACGATCTTGTCGGCCAGCGTCATCGCCTCAACCTGATCATGGGTCACATAGATCATCGTGGCCCCGATTTCGCGGTGCAGGCGGGCGATTTCCACCCGCATTTCCACCCGCAATTCGGCATCGAGGTTCGACAGCGGCTCGTCGAATAGAAACACCTCTGGCCCGCGAACAATGGCGCGGCCGATGGCCACGCGCTGACGCTGGCCACCCGACAAAGCTTTGGGTT
>JANNNF010000367.1:0-4810 GCA_031398405.1 Rhodobacterales bacterium
TCACGTCGATCTTACCGGTCTGCCAGCAGTTCAACCCGTTTTGGGATGGCTTGGGCAATCCGGCTCTGCAGGAGTGGTCGAGGCGCACCGAGAGATCAATCGGCTGACCGAGGACTTCTTTGCGAGATGCATCGACCGCACGCAACAGTAACCGCACGCGATACCGCAAAATCTTCGATGACCTTGCGCTGCCCCTCGGGGCCTATCCCACTTGCCCCTTGCCGTTCCGTCAAGACCCGCTCCAGGCCGCTAGTCGCTGCAATCCCGCTTCCGGATACGGTGCCCCGGATCATCCACGACCCCATCGGCTGCATCCCAACGTATAAGATTCTCGGCCCGACGAATCTAAATCCTCTGCGTTTCAGTTCTTTTGATCCAGCGGACAACTCGGTTTGAGTGTTGTAACCTCCGCCCGCAAGGACTGATCAATATTGCGACTGCCATCATGGAAGATCAACGTCTGCTTTCCGCCCTCTAAGTTGGGCGGGTTCACGTCCAAATGCTCAAAAGCCGCGAACCAACAACAGTTTGCAATTGCTGCACATGTGATTTGCGGTCTCGTCGGGCGGTTCACCGATCTTCGGGTTGCGTCATCAAGAGACAACCTGGTCGGAGCAAGCCCTGTAAGTTGTACATTCCAACTACAAATTGCAGTCTAAAATGATTGTGACTTTTCTTCCTTCATCATTTCTACCAGTTTCAATAGATCCGTGCGAAACCTGGCCCGTTCTTTCACCTGCTGATCGGGATCAGACAGGCGAAGGATCCAGGACGGATGCACCGTGATGTACAGCGGCGTGCCGTCCGACAGCGTCTCGACAGTTCCGCGCCGGGTCAGGATGCCCTTTCCCGTACCGGTCAGGCTGGCAACCGCCGTTGCCCCCATGGCGAGAATCAGCTTGGGCCGGATCGTGGCGCGTTCGAGGTCGAGCCACCAGCGGCAGGCGGAAACCTCGCCCGCGTCGGGGCGCTGGTGGATGCGGCGCTTGCCACGGGGCTGGTATTTGAAATGCTTGACGGCATTGGTGACATAGGCCGCGGCTCGGTCCAGTCCTGCCTCCTGCGCCTCGGCGTCGAAAAGTTGGCCCGCCGGTCCGGTAAAAGGCACGCCGGTCAGATCCTCGGTATCCCCCGGCTGCTCGCCGACGATCATCAACGGCGCATCCGGCGGCCCCACTCCGAACACCACCTGCGTCGCGGGGCCATGCAGCGGGCAGCGGGTGCAGCGCCCCGCCTCGGCACGCAGGGCTGCAAGGCCACCGGTGGGCGCAGGCGGCAGCGACCGCTGCACCATCGCTCTGGCCTGGATCAGCAGGCGCGGGCTGGCCTCGGACGGCTCCGCCGCCTGCATCGCTGCTGCCCGAGCGCCCGCGCTGCGGATCAGGCCGGGGATAAGATCGGCCTCGGGCAGGTTCTTCCAGTATTTGCGCGGCATTTCCGAAGTCATCGCATCGACCATCAGACGGGCGGGGTTAAAAATGTTGGCGTAATAGGTCCGCCACAGCCCTTCGGTCGCATCCTCGGGCATCACGATGCCCGGCGCGGTCAGGTCATACCGCAGCACGCCGTCGACAAAGCAGGCGGTGATCCGGGGTGTCAGGATAGCCCAGTCCATGTCGCCGAACCGGCGTGCAAAGAACGGGGTCGCGGCCTCGACCACCGGGTGATCCGGCTCGAACCAGGCCATGAAGGCGCGCCTGCCTTGCTCGCCCGCGACTTCGCGAAACCGCACGAAGGCATGCATCTTGTGGATCGCACGGCGCACCGTCTTGGCCTGGTCCAACAGCTTGCGCATCGCTGGGTCCGCCCGGTCGCCCCAGCGCAGATCCCCCGCTGCCAACCGCCGCAGCAGGCCATAAGCGCGGGCAAACCGTTCCGGGTCGGCATGGCAGAGTGCCGTCTCGATCTCGGCAAGTGCCTGCCGGGGCAACGTCTGGGCTGGTGCGACGGTCACAACCGAAGGTGCGGGGCTCGCGAACAGGTCGGGCACCGCATCCCCCACCTGCCAGACCACATCGGTCACCCCCGCCGCGAGCAACCCCCGCGCGGCGCGGCGCCAGGCAGCGACCGTCCCGATCTCGGGCAGGATCACAACCCGCATCAGAACAGCGACAGCTGCACCGGCGCAGGCGCGAACCGCGCCCGCAAGGTTGCTGCATCGGTCAGGCCTCTCGGCGACCAGCCGATTGCCGTGATGAAGGCCTTGGCAGTCTTCATCACCGCCCCCATCGCCATCAGATGGTCATAGCGCAGCGCACCATGTCGGCGTGCCTCAAGAATGCGGCCCACGGTCTTGGTGCCGAACCCCGGCACCCGCAGCAGCATTTCGCGCGGGGCCCGGTTCACATCCACCGGAAAGGCCGCGCGATGCGCCAGCGCCCAGGCCAGCTTGGGGTCCACCTCCAGATCGAGCATGCCCGAAACGCCGGCGATCTCGTTCACCTCGAACCCGTAGAACCGCAAGAGCCAATCGGCCTGATATAGCCTATGCTCACGCAAGAGCGGCGGGCTTTTTAAGGGCAAGAGCGCCGAGGAATCCGGAATCGGCGAGAAAGCCGAGTAATAGACCCGTGACAGCCCGTAGCCCGCGTAAAGCTGCGCCGCCTGCGTGAGGATCGTGCCGTCACTCGCCGCATCGGCACCGATGATCATCTGAGTCGACTGCCCGGCCGGGGCGAACAATGCCTTGCGCTTACCAGTATGGGTCGTTTCGCGCGACGCCTCGCGCCGCTGGCGCACACTGGCCATCGTCTTGCGGATGCCGGTCGCGGATTTCTCGGGGGCCAGTCGCGCCAACCCTTCGACGGTGGGCAGTTCGACGTTGATCGACAGTCGGTCCGCCCAGCGGCCCGCCTCGTCTAGCAGTTCGGGGCTGGCGTCGGGAATGGTTTTCAGATGGATGTAGCCACGGAAATTTTCGACCTCGCGCAGGGTGCGGGCGATGCGGACCATGTCGGCCATCGTCTCATCCGGCGACCGGATGATGCCCGATGACAGGAACAACCCCTCAATATAGTTGCGCCGATAGAACTCGACCGTCAGGCGCACCACCTCCTCGACAGTGAAGCGCGCGCGTTCGACCTGGCTCGACACCCGATTGACGCAATATACGCAGTCGTAGATACAGAAATTGGTCATCAGGATCTTCAGCAAACTGATGCACCGGCCATCGGGCGCATAGGCGTGACAGATGCCGCTCCCCCCCGAAGACCCCAGCCCAGTCCCATCGCGCGAATTGCGTCGCTCTCCGCCCGAAGAGGCACAGGACGCATCGTACTTAGCCGCATCGGAGAGGATCGCCAGTTTCTGGTCTACGCTGAGTTTTGACATGTGTTCTACATATGTTCTTTACCTTTTGCCTGCAACCCCCACGACCACGTCGCGGTAGAAACTGACACAGAGGCTTGGGATGACTGTTCGAATGCTGAACTTGTATCGATAGGTTGCGCTGGCCTAAGCATAGACCTGTAGAGCGCTAGCAATGCGCAGGTGTAGTTCTAAAACCTGTTCGCGGCGCGGGATGATGACGAGATGCGCACCTTAACGCCGATGCGCGCGGTGCGGGTAGTGCATCTGCATTGCAACGCGCCGTGATGTCAGAGTCGCCATCTTCAAATACAGCAACGGCATCTATAACCCACGCCGCGGGCACCCCTTTGGGCTGGAAAAGCCTCTAGGCTTTCGCACGGAGGGCTGCCTAACATAAGCACCTGACCGGAACGGAGCCGTGACAGGACCACGTCTCTCTCTGGCGCGGCTAAACCATCCTGACTGAGCGGAGACATATCAGCCAGCAGACCATCCAAAACCGCCGCTCTGACGCTATGTTACTGAAACGGTACCCTATTGCTCTGCATCTTGAGCCAGAGTTGCCTGGAAGACTTCATCGAAGTCGCCGATCGTCTTTTCAGGGCATCTACAGGGAAGACAACTTTGCAATAGCCGCATCAATATCCTGGTAGTGTTTCTCCAGCAAAGACCCAGTCTCCGGATCGTCATGGGTCGACCAGTCCTGCATCGCATCGTCATAAATGTCGAGAATAGCCTTCTCACCGCGTTCCACAGCATCGAGTGAACCTTCGTCCAAACCGGTGATCCAGTCACGCATGGTCACCGCGACCTTGTTCATCATTCCGCGAAAGGACGTATCGTCTTCGCCGGTGTGACCGAGCGTCGACAACCGCGCTTTCAGATCTGAAGCATGACGGGCATGCATTGCAGTAAGCTCTGAGATAATCCCTTTGATTTCTGGCTCAGCGCGCTCGAGCATAGTCCTGTAACCTTCCAGAACGTCATTGGTTGCTGTGTGAACCTGGTGCAATGCACCTTGAGGGGTCGTGGCCATAGGACAGTTCTCCTGAAAATTGTTGACGCTGGCGACATCCGGTCTCATCGACCTCTGCCACGCCAATAGAAATCTTCCATTCGCAAATTGGTTCCCACAGAGCACTGGTGATTTGCACAATGGCGATAGGATCCCACCGCGCAATTTCGTCTTGGAGCACTTCCTGCCAGCCGTCGGCGCTATGGACGCTGCTGTGCCGCAGAGCACAGCATTCCAGACTCCGAACTGGTTGAACAGAAACAGTGGCTGGTGGCAGATGCAGTTGAAATGCCCGCTCCAAGCATACCTTTCCTGATCGCCGTGGGTGGGGCTGACTGAGCTGTCCATGTCCAGCATGATGTGCTCCTTGTCTCTTAAAGTGGACGACCTCATCTGGACCGCACACGAGCGGTAGAAAGGCAAAATTCGTCCTATCACACCTGACAGGCGCTACTTAGTTGTAAAAGACAAGTTGTGGCGATGCAC
>JANNNF010000436.1:0-4937 GCA_031398405.1 Rhodobacterales bacterium
CTATCTGGTCGAGGCAGGCGTGACGGTGGATGGCGTCTGTGTCGCTGCCGCAGGGCCGGTGCAAGACGGCGTAGCCACGATGACCAATCTGGAGTGGGATTGGGACGCGACCAAACTGTCGCGGGCAAGGGGTGCCTCCCGCGTGGCGATCCTGAATGATCTGCAAGCCCAAGGCCAAGCCTTGGGTCATATCACCCCCGCCAACCTGCGCTGTGTCGTGGATGGGCCCCGCAAACCCGGCGCTGCGATGCTGGTGGTAGGGCTTGGCACCGGCGTCAACGCCGCCCCCGTTCACAACACGCCGTCTGGCCGGGTGGTGCCGCCGTCAGAATGTGGCCACGTCAATATGGCGGTGCGGTCAGACGAAGACCTTGCCCTGATGCGTTTTGTCGAAACACTGCTCGCCTCGCGCGGCGAGACGCCGCATGTGGGGGTTGAGGAAGTCCTCGCCGGACGCGGCCTTGCCAACCTGCACGCCTTTGCCAGCCATCAGGCGGGCCAGCCTGCCACGCTGACCTCGGCGCAGGTGTTGACCGCCCTTGCCGCAGGCGACGCCACCGCCACCCATGCTGCCCGCCTTTACACCCGCCTCCTCGGCCAGACCTTGGCCGACCTTGCGCTGATCCACCTGCCCTACGACGGGATCTACCTCATCGGCGGCATGTCCCGCGCCATGACGCCCCACTTTGCGGCCTTCGGTCTGGCCCAAACCTTCCGCGAGCCGCGCCGGGTGGACCTTTTGCAAAAAGACTTCTCGATCACCGTGGTCGAGGATGACTATGCTGCCCTCACTGGCTGCGCGGCGTACCTCGACGCGCAGTAACTTCTCAAACGCAGTAACTCATTAAATTTCGTCTAAAATTTTCATTTTCTGTCTAAAAGTATCCCACGGGGGTCCGGGGGTGTGAAACCCCCGGGGTCTGCCAAGCAAACCTACCCCAACTGTCCCTTCAAAAACTGCAACGCAACTGACAGCCCGTCGGGCGCAATCCCGTGGCCGGTGCCCTGCATCACATGGCCATACACTTCAAACCCCGCCGCCTCCAGCGCCTGCCCGGCCCTACCCATATCCTCGAACGGCACCACCGGGTCTGCGTCGCCATGCACCAGCAGCACCGGGGGCTTGACCAGCGCCTCGTCCAAAGCCTCGGGCCGCAGCAGCCGCCCAGATATCGCAACCACCCCAGCCATCGCCACGGGCCTGCGCGGGGCCACATGCAGGCTTATCATCGCCCCTTGGGAAAACCCGACCAAGGCCAGCGCTTTCGCCCCCAGCCCTTCCTCGGCCAGCCGCGCATCGAGAAACCCGTTCAAATCCGCCGCCGCCAGATCAAGCCCCCGCTCGGCCAAGGCCACATCAGACCCATCAAGCCACGGGATCGGGAACCACTGAAACCCGAAGCCACCGCCCACACAGCGTTCTGGGGCATCTGGTGACAGGAACACCGTGTCCGGCAAATGCGTCCTCAAAGGATCGGCCAGCCCCAGCAAATCCGCACCATCAGCACCATAGCCATGCACGAACACCACCATGCTGCGGGCCTTGCCCGACAAAGGTGCTCGCCGTTTGAACCGCAAATCCCGCATCACACCACCCCGTCCCGTTCTTTTGCCACCCGGTAATACGCCCAGAGTATCCGCGCCGCAACCGACCGCCACGGCGACCAGGCAACAGCCATCGCGCGCAACTGCCGGTCGGTGGGCCGCAACTCCAGCCCGAACAGCACCCGTGCCGCCTCTTGCAGCGCAAGGTCCCCCGGCGCGAACACATCGGCCCGGCCAAGCGCGAACATTGCGTAAATCTCCGCCGTCCAAAGCCCAATGCCCGGCACCGCGACCAGCGTGGCGATCACCACGTCATTGGGCTGGCTGCGCAATCCATCAAAATCAATTTCTGCTTGCGCCAGTGCCAGACCATAGCGGGCCTTCTGGCGACTCAACCCCAGCCCCCGCAATGCTTCATCCGTTGTGCCCGCCATCACCAAGGGGTCCGTCACACCTGCCGCCTCCAGCCGCGCCCAGATTGCGCGGGCGCTGGCAACAGACACCTGTTGGCCGACAATCGCCTGCAGAAGGGCGGCAAATCCATCCTGCTGCCTGCGCAGAGGCAGCGGGTCGCACACAGCCAAGGCCCGCGCAAAAGAAGGGTTGCTGGCCGCTAGCCACGCCGCCCCTTCTGCAACACAGTCCAGCGTCTGAATGATCCGTCCCACCATGAGGCAACCTTTGCCCGCGCAGCGACGCCGCCGCAACCCACTTTGTTCCCCCTACAAATCCGCCCTTGCCGTAGCCCTCGCCGCCGCTTAGCCATGCTGCATGACCCAGAACCCTGCTCCGTCCGACAGCCTGACCAAACGCAACGTCGCGGTGCTTGTCGCCGCACAAGCGGTGCTTGGCGCACAATTGCCGATGATCTTTACCATCGCAGGCCTTGCCGGGCAGTCGCTGGCCCCCAATGCCTGTTGGGCCACCTTGCCGATCTCGGCCATGGTGATCGGGTCAATGTTGACTGCCACGCCCATATCCGCCTTCATGCAAAAACACGGTCGTCGTGCGGGGTTTGTGGTGGGCGCCATGGGGGGTGCTTTGGGCGCGGCCATCGGGGCGTGGGGTCTGATGACAGCAAATTTCGGGCTGTTCGTCATAGGTGGCCTTTTCACCGGCATCTATATGAGCGCGCAAGGCTTTTACCGTTTCGCCGCTGCCGACACCGCATCGGACGCCTTCCGTCCCAAGGCGATTTCCTGGGTGATGGCTGGGGGCCTGCTGTCTGCTGTCGTCGGCCCGCAACTGGTGAAGGCCACGAATGAGGCCTTCGTGGTGCCGTTCCTTGGCACCTACCTTGCGGTGATCGGGCTGAACCTGGTGGGCGTTTTCCTGTTTGCCGGTCTTAAAATCCCAAAACCGGTGCCCGCCGCCAGTGGCAGCCCTGTTGGCCGCAGCCGATCCGAATTGATACGGACTCCGCGCATTGCGGTGGCGATGATCTGTGCCACCGTATCCTACGCTCTGATGAATCTGGTGATGACATCGTCCCCCCTTGCGGTGGTCGGTTGTGGCTTCAAGACGTCAAATGCGGCTGATGTGGTGACAGCCCATGTGCTGGCGATGTATGCGCCCAGCTTTATCACGGGCCACATCATCGCCCGCATCGGGGCCGAGCGGGTCATCGCCATCGGCCTTGCCATACTGACCGCGGCTGGCTGTGTGGCCATCGCAGGGGTCGCGCTGCCAAACTTCTTTGGCGCGCTGATCCTGCTGGGCGTTGGCTGGAACTTTGGCTTCATTGGGGCGACCACTATGCTGACCGCCGCACAGCGCCCTGAAGAGCGGGGCCGCCTGCAAGGGTTGAACGATCTGATCGTGTTCGGCGGCGTCACCCTTGCCAGCTTCTCCTCGGGCGGGCTGATGAACTGCGCGGGCGGGTCGGTGCAAACGGGCTGGCGTATGGTCAACGGGGCCATGCTGCCCTTCATCGTTGCTGCCGCCGGGGCGCTGATCTGGCTCGCGGTGCAACCAAAGTCGCGGGCATCTTAAAATCTGTGTAATCACCATCACAGAAACGAGATTTTTGCCTGCGATACCTGATTTATATGCGAACTGCCGTGGCCTGCGAAATCCTTAGGGCGTACCGGTGCTGGCATTTTCGGCCGTATCAGATTTCCGATAGATCGGTGGTCCAGCCCACAAAAGATCCAACGCCCCCCGGATATTGCGCTGAACAAACAAGTAGGGCCGCGCCTCCATTCATGGAGTGCGGCCCTTTTTTGGAAGCGCCTCATCTAGCGTAAAAATCGCGCAGTAATATGGTGGGAGATAAGGGATTTGAACCCCTGACATCGTCGATGTGAACGACGCGCTCTACCACTGAGCTAATCTCCCGTTCGCGCTGTTTAGCGTCACTCTTCCGTGGCTGCAAGGGCCTCTTTTGCGGCACCACCATCACTTTTGGTCCCCGGGCCCTGGCGCAGTTTAAGGGTAATCACACCGTCAGTTTGCTTGACCACGCGGCCCCGGCCCAAAGGCGGCAGGTTGAAGCTTTCGCCCGCTTTCAATGTGGTTCCTAGGGCCGCTAGTGTCGCCGCCACAACGTCGCGGGTGGTTTTCTTCGTCCCGACAAGACCTGTAGATACCAATTCGATGAAGCCTTTCATTTTCATAGTATCAGATTTTTCTGCTGTCGTTGCAGGGCCAGCAGGCGTCTCGTCGGTAACAGTCCCGGCAGGTTTTCCTTGGGATTTGGGGGTCGAAGATTTTGAGCCAGCCATAAATACAGTCCTTTCAAACATGAGTTGGCAGCATGCTATATCGCTTGTGGCACTTGGGGAACAGGTAACTAAGGCGTCAGGACTGCGACGCGTTTGGCGGATAGATACCTGCACAAAAGCAAAGCCCGGGCACATCGGCCCGGGCTTTGGAGATTTTCACGCCAAGATCAGTGCGCAGTTTGCACCGGGACGAAACCCGCAGCCTGTCGTGCAGCAGCGGCTGCTTCTTCTGCCGCCTCGTCCCATTCCACCGGTTCGGGCTGACGGACCAGTGCATATTTCAGCACTTCGCGCACGTTGCTGACCGGGATGATGGTCATGCCCTGCTTCACGTTATCCGGGATTTCCGGCAGATCCTTGGCGTTTTCTGCTGGGATCAGCACGGTCTTGATACCGGCGCGCAGGGCCGCCAGAAGTTTCTCCTTCAGCCCGCCTATCGCCAGCGCGTTGCCGCGCAGGGTCACCTCGCCGGTCATGGCCACGTCGCGGCGCACCGGAATGCCCGTCAGCACCGACACGATCGATGTCACCATGGCAAGGCCCGCCGACGGCCCATCCTTCGGGGTAGCCCCTTCTGGAACATGGACGTGAATATCAATCGACTCAAACCGCGGCGGTATGACGCCGATTTCCGGACTGATGGACCGCACGAAGGACGCTGCCGCCTCG
>JANNNF010000463.1:0-3669 GCA_031398405.1 Rhodobacterales bacterium
TGGCGCGCGGGCACACCGCCACCACGGCAGCCCCGGGGGCCGTCACGCAAAACGCCGCAGCCGCATAACCGCCCATGCCGGCCCCGTAAAACACCACCCGGTCAAAATCTTCGAAGAACGCGTCATCGACCAGACGGTCGAGATAGCCGTAAACGGCACGGTCGCGGTACCAAGTGTCGCCATCACTGATCAGGCACAGATGCGACCAGCCCTTGGCCTGTGCAACGGTAAACCCCAGCGGAAGGGTATCCTTGCGGGCCTTGATGCTGTCGGCTGTCTCGAACGTGACCAGAAGGGTGGGCGAGGTTTCGGCAAAGAATGCCCAGTGGTGCTGCCCCAGAGGCTCCAGATAGCCGTCGTCTTCGGCTACAGCGTCCATAGCAGCCTGCCAGCCGACGACTTTGCCCGGCTCCAGTAGGGCGTCTGAACGCGGATTGGTCACGATGCACTCTCTATTCGGCTGGCATGGTGCCCGCGCACAAGTTTCGCGCAGGCAAGGGTGTTCGGCAAGCTGGGATCGTCATCTCTTTGGCGCCGATCCGTCAACACCAGCAGACCATTGTATCCAAAATATCATAAATATCATTGAAGTTACACACTAATCTTCTCTGGGTTGCGCCCCGTGTTGCCAGACCATCCGTGCCTGATCTTGCGTCAACGCGCGCGCAGGCGGCGTCATCAACAAGCGGCCAAACAGGGCGCGCCACGGTTCTTCGCGCATGAGCGCCGCAAACCGCGCCCGCCGCCAAGCCACCGCGGCGTGGTGCATAAGCAGCAGATCGGCATCGGCCATCAACTCAGCCCGCAAACTCCGACTGTCCAACCGAAGCACCGACATATCTTCGACATCACAAAAATTCCGCTCCACCCAGTAGCTCATATCAAAGGCCTGGCCCTCGCGGTTGGCCCGGCCCCGGTCGCATTTGACAAGATAGCCTTCCATGCTGCCAAGCGCATAGTGGTTCAATTGCACCAGCGCGTAATTGTCTTGGCCAAAGGGCGAAAAGATGCGCCCGGTCTTATACGCCTCCGGCAGATCACGCCCCGACCCATCGACCCAAACTGCCTGTTCTGCACCCGCCCTCGGGCTGCGGGGTCGATGCACCCCCAGCTTGGCATAGGTGCCGTCATTGGCAAACAAGGTCTTGAACAGCGCCGCCCGCCACGGCCAATGCAGCACGGCAGGGGCGGCACGGGTAAAGGTTTCCGTCACAGCCTGATCGGTAATTCCGATCACCCCCGCATTGCCAAACAACCGCCATGTCAGGGGAATCGCCGTCGCGCGGGGCAGGGCGGCCAGCAGCGCCGTCAGGGTCCTGTCGCCGACATGGATATTGACGAACTCGTCAATATCCAGAAACAACAACCAATCCGCCCCCCGCACCAACGGGTGGCGGTCCGCCGCCTTAAGCGCCGCCCATTGCGGGCCTTCAGGGTGAGGGCTGTCATTGCGCACATGCGTCAGTCAGCCAAGGGCGGCCAGCCGGTCCAGCATCAGATCGGTGCCATCAGTGCAATCATTGGAAAACACAAGGAAATCACTGAACCCGCAAGCTCGGTGATGGGCCAGCCATTCAATCAGGAACGACCCTTCATTGCGCACCGTCAGCACTGCAACCGCCCGCATCAGACGCTCCTCTTGATTTCACTTTGGCTTAAATATCCCCGCCGGAGGCACCTCCGCAGACCCCAGGCACCCCACCCGGCACCCAACTCTCGGCTGCAACCCGCGCAAAAATGTGCGGCCAAATTTTTAGCCCCCTCAGGGCCGCGCCATCGCATCAATGCTCAGCCTCGCCGTCAAACTCGACGGTGAAAAAGAAATCCGGCGCATGGTCTGCCTCATGCAGATCCGGCGGAACAACCCCCGGCCCTGCCGCAAAAACCGCCGATCCGAAATGCTGCTGCATCCGACAAAGCTTTTCCATCCGGCTCCCCGTCAACTCGCCGTAAAACCGCTGGTAGGTTTCGGTCTGCATCAACTCCGTTATCTTGGCGCGGTGGCAGGCGACCGAATGGGCGTGGGCGGCGGCAATATCAGGGTCGGCCAGCAGGCGGGCCATCTCGGCCTCCACTTGTGGGATCATCCGCTGGATCGAGGTCTCATGCTCCAGATTATGGTTCATCCGGAACCAGTAATTCAGCCCCTGATCGCGGTCCACACGGTTGACCCGGCCCCGGTCGCGCTTGACCAGAAACGACTCCGCCGACCGCACGGCATAGTGGTTCAACTGCACCCAGTCATAGCCATACGTGTCCAGTGTAGACCGCCAGCCGTTGCGGAACATCTCTTTCGGAAGAGCCTGCCCCGAGCCGTTCAGCCAAGCCACATCCTGCCAAAGGTCGGGCTTCAGCCCCTTAGGCCGATGCACCCCCAGTTTCTTGTAGATGTCGATATTGCGGAACAGCGTCTTGAAGCCCCAGGCCTGATGCGGCTTCCTTATTATCTCGGGGGCGCAGCGGGTGAACTGGCGGATCAGCAGATCGTCGGCATAGGCGTGGACCTCGGCATTGCCAAACAATCGCCAGGTCAGGCTGATCATGTTCGCCTCGCCCATTGCCGCATAAAGGGCGGCCAGCGTGCCGTCCCCGATTTTGATGTCAATGAATTCGTCTACATCCATACAGATACCCCAGGCACAATCGCGCATCATGGGTTCTGACTCGGCGGCTTGCAGGGCCGCGTGCTGCGGTTTCAGGCCGGTATCGTTGAACGGGTTTTCGCGCCATTGGCACAGCCCCTTGGTCTGCATCATGTGCAGCATCGTATCGGTGCCGTCGGTGCAATCATTGGTGTAGATCAGGAAATCATCCACCCCGATCACCCGGTGATAGGCGATCCATTCCAGAATGAACGGGCCTTCGTTCTTCATCGTGGTCACAATCGCCGTCCGCCCCGCACCCGATGCGGGGCCTCGCGGTTTGCTGGGCTTGGACGCAGGGGGCCGCACGGGTTTGTGGCGGAATGTGCCCTGCGACAGGGCCAGCAGATCCGCATCCACAATCAGGCTGGTCTTGGGGGCAAGCTCTGCACTCGACCGCCCCCCGACCCGCAGCGCCATAGCTCGCAGGAACGGGGCAGGGATGGCTTTCGCGCCGGCATGGGCGATCCGGGTTTGCCGCCAGGTGTTTTTCAGCCCGGCCTTGATCGGGGCCACAGCCCACCGGGCCGACCCGCGCGTGGCGTCAAACTGCCGGCAGATATGGTCGCCGAACCGTGTCTCGCCCGCATCACGCACCCGCCAAGGGTAGATGCGGGTTCCGGTCAAGGGCACCACGCCTTCGGCCACTGCCCGGTCAAACACCGATGGCGCGCCAGAGGATAAAGGGACCAGCAGATCAATTGCCTCCAACTGCACCACAGCGCGGGCGTCTGACAGGTACAGCCATTTCAGTGCCTCATAGAGCACCCCTTCCCCCACGGGTGCGCGCCACGGGTCGGGGGCGGGCACCTCCATCCGGTCTTTGCCGGGGGCGTCTGGGGCAAGATAGGGATGGGTCTCGGGGCCAGTATCGCGCTTGCCGGTGGGGACCGGGATATCCAGCACGGTCACCGCGAGCCCCCCGCCGACTGCCGCATCAAGGGCCGTGGCAAAATCGGTGGGATCGTCGCCGGGCACACGGTTGATGACCAGCGCCGCATTCGCCCCATGGTGGCGGGCGTGGTAC
>JANNNF010000488.1:0-3916 GCA_031398405.1 Rhodobacterales bacterium
GCCAATGCCTCGGCCATGAAACCGCCCGCGCAGCCCAAGTCCAGCACATCGCGCCCCTGCCAAACGATCCGGGCGTCGAACCAGCGCAACCGCCCCGGCACGAGGTTTTTCAACGTGCGCACCCAACGGATATCGTCGGACCACCATTGATCAGCGACGCGGTCGTAAATGGTCAGGTCATTTCGCATTGGGCGGTCCTTTGCGGCGGACGCGTGGCAGGGCATAGGGCACGGTGGCGCGATAATCGTGGAACCTTTGGCCATACCGCACGGAAAAGCGGCGCTCTTTCAGGCGGGGTGCCAGCAGGCAATAGGCGGTGTAAACCGTTGCCAGTACCAGTTGATCGGGCGTCCAGACTGGCACGGTCCACAGGGTCAAAGCGAAGGCCACATAGATGGGCTGGCGCATCAGACGAAACAGCCCTTGCGTCGGCATGTCTGGAAACACCGGGCGCAGGCGTGCCATCAGGGACATCCAGCCAAGTGCACCGGATTGCACCTCGGCCCCGGCATCAAAGCTTGCCTTCAGCAGAATCAGCCAACTGGTGGCGTATGCGGCGGTTATCGCCCAGAACCATGGGCCGGTGGCTTGCCACCAGATGATGCCGGACGGCGTCCACAGTGTGAACAGTGCCAGAAGCTGCGCCGAGGCGATGATGGCATAGGTGGTGGTGGCCAGTGTGGCCCCATGCGGGCCGGGAATCACCCTTGCCAGCAGCCGGCCGCCCGGCCCGGTCAGCAAAAGGGAATGGCCAAGCGGGAATTGTGCGATCAGGGCCGCATTGGCGAGGACAGCCATGGGCCAGGACACGGTGCCAAGGCTTTTGCTGAGACCAAAGAACATCGCCACGATCATCGACAAAACCGCGACTGCGAAGAGGATATGGCAAAGCGCGCCCAAGGTCAGCGCCAATGCTATGCGTGGCAGCCCCGCAGGCGGGTGGCTGGCTGCGCGGATCAGGGTAACCAGCCGGGCAATGCGAGGGTCGGTCAAGATCGTCGGGGGCAGGGTCATGCAGGCAGCATCTGGTTCAGAATATGAGGGATTTGCTGTTTGACCTTGAAGAAGCCTGCCGTGGCGTGGGGCCAGATGGCTGCGTCCCACTCCCTTCGCCATTCACAAAGGGAGATGCCGCGGGCGGCCAGCAGGGGTGTGGCCTCGGTCAGCCAGTCGTGCAACGGCCCGCGCGTGATGTAGGGGGTGACGATTTGCGTGGCCCCTGCGGCGGCTGCCCATCTTACCAGCGCATCCGGGTGATCGGCGCGCAAGCGCACGGGCGTTGTACCGGCGCGAAGGGCGGCATCGGCAAGCGCCGCTTCTTCAAATTGCACCACCATATCCGACACGGGCAGGGGGGATCGAAGGTGGCTCGTGCCAAGCGTGGCTGTGGTGCGGATGTCATACTGTGTAAGGTCAAAATCCTCGATCCGGCAATCTTCATCCGTGATCAGCAGCGCCGTCGGCAGACCCGGCTTGGGGGTAACATACGCTCGCAGTGGCAGTACTGACGGCAGTCCGTCAGGCTCGGTCGCCTCGAGCCCTTGGGTGACCTCAGCCAGATCGCTGGCGCGCGGGGCAAAGCGCCCGTTGGTAAAGGTGGCAATGTTTTGCGCCGTCGCAGGGTAGGGCTTGCCGCGTGTGTGCAACCCGGCAGCCCACCGCCAGCCAAGCGTGTTTGATGCGGCATCACCATCCAGCAGATGGCGGTAAAAGAAATCCGCCCCAAGCCGCCATGGCAGCCCAAGCGTGAATATCCAGATCGACGCGAACCACATCCGCGCGTGGTTGTGCAGATACCCGGTTTCGACCAACTCCTCGGCCCAGGTGTCAAAACAGGCAAGTCCGGTCTGGCCGTCCATCGCACGCGCTGTGTCCTTGCGCAGGCGGCGGTCACGGTCAAGGGCTGCCAGATCGCACTCCAGCCCCTGCACATAGGCGGCCCAGACCTGCGGGCGGCGTTCCAGCCAGCCTTTGAAATATCCGCGCCAGATCACCTCTTCGACAAACTTCTCGGCATCTGCGGGGCCATGGGCGGCAAGGGCTGCCGCAACCAGTTCCTGTTCCGTCACCAACCTGCGACGCACGTAGGGCGACAGCGCCGACACAGCTTTGTGCTGGCCCGGCCCGTTGTCATAGTTCCGCCCGTTAGCATAACGTCGTCCCATACATGAAATGAAGGCGGCCAGTTTCGTCTCACCCTCGGCGCGGGTCGCGGTCATCTCGTGCATAGGATCCAACTCTTTGTCGCTTCTGCGGACATGGCGCAACGCCGTGCAATTTCAACGCGTCGCGTGGTCGGTGTGTCGATAGGCCTCGACCATCGGGCGCAAGGCAATCTGCGCGCGCAGTTTGGCAGCCATCAGATACATGCCCGCGATCTTGCGGTGCAAGAACAGCGTAGCGGCCGGGGGCACATGGGTCAGGTCGCGCTCGGTGCCAATCACGAGGCCCATATCCCGCAAACGATCCAGCAGATCGCTGCGGCCAAAATCAAACGGAGTGTCCTGCCTCAAAGGTGCCATCGCGGTCTCGAACATCGACTGGATCAGGTTCTGATGCTGCGGGGCGGTGTCGGGCGAAAAATAGCCGATACGCAGCATTGCAGCGCGCGTGGTCTCTGCCCCGCCGTCCAACGCCACCCCCAGCAAGTCACGGAAATCCGACGCAAGACTTGGGTCGATCTGTTGCACCGCGCCGAAATCCAGCAGCACGATGCGCCCGGTCTGCGGTTGATAACGGTAGTTGGCGAGATTAGGGTCGGTTTGCATGGCGCCGAACACAAACAGCTCCCGCAGAACCAGATCAATCAGCGCCCCGGCCACGCGGTCCCTTGTCGCTTGCGGCGCATCCACCAGAGTTTCCAGCGGCACGCTGTCCACATACTCCATCGCCAGCACCTGTGGCGTGCAAAGATTGGCGTGCAGAGTGGGGACGACAAACCTGTCCGATCCCGCCAGAAGCGTGCCAAACCGCACCAGATGCCGAGCCTCGGCCAGATAGTCGGCCTCGGCGTGCAGTTGGCGCTTGGCCTCTGCCAGCAGCGGGGCCACATCCATGCTGCGCGGCAAAACGCCGGGCAGACGCAGCAGGGCCGCCACATTATCGACATCACTGTCAATGCTGGCGCGCACGCCAGGATATTGCACCTTTATCGCCAGATCGTGGCCATCCGGCAGGATCGCGCGGTGCACCTGCCCGATCGACGCCGCTGCAAACGGGCGCACATCAAACCGGGCAAAGCGCGTATACCAGCCCGGCCCCCACTCGGCGTTCAGCACCGACTGAACCTGTTTGGGGGGCATATGGCGGGCATCATCCCGCATCCGGCCAAGGATCGCGGTCAATTCATCGGAAAGCACAACTCCAGTATCCATTGACAGCATCTGGCCCAGTTTGAGGGCCGCCCCACGCAGATGCGACAACCCTTCCGTCAACCGCAGGGTATTGGCGGGGGTCAACAACAGCTGCGCCATATCCGGCCGCTTGCCCTGTGCCAGTGCGCGTAAGCCCCCCGCCGCCATACCTCCCGCAATGCCCGAAGCGATGCCGCCGAACCTCAGCAACCGCGCAACCCGGCCCGTGGGTACCGCCGCCCCATTGTCATTCCGGTCTTGTGGCAATCTGTGCTCCCTCAACGCAAGGTCCACAGATGGCGCAAAGTTTTACCGTGTCGAGGGGCACGGCCGTTGTCAGACGCAGGGACGTGTCAGCCACCGGCCAGCCAAAGATACAGCGGCAGCCCGATTGTGATGTTGAACGGGAAGGTCACGCCAAGCGACAGCGTCAGGTAAACACCCGGCTGTGCTTGCGGCAGTGCGATCCGCATCGCTGCTGGCACCGCGATATACGAGGCCGAGGCCGCCAGCACGATCAGCAGGAAATGGCTGCCAACGCCAAGCCCAATAGCCCCGCCGCA
>JANNNF010000515.1:0-9072 GCA_031398405.1 Rhodobacterales bacterium
GTCGCTGTTTTCCAACCCGAACCGCCGCCTGATCAGCCTCAACGTGGCCGCTTATGACGCAATGAAACATGGGGCGGAACCGCTGTGCGCCGATGCGTGTGTGGGGTTGGAGGCTTTGTGGAAGGCTTTGGGTGACCGAAAGTTTGAGGCACCGTCAAAGACGCTGAAGGCTGACTGGTTCGCCTCGGTTGATCCGCTGACAGATGCCCCGCAGGATGGCAATGCGTTGCCGACCGACATGCAGGTAATTGGGGCTGTGCAGCGCGCCAGCGGCCGCGATACTGTGGTGATGAGTGCTGCTGGCACCATGCCGGGCGAGTTGCACAAGTTGTGGAAGGCCACGCGCCCCATGTCATACCATATGGAATACGGGTTTTCCTGCATGGGGTATGAAATTGCCGGCGCACTTGGCATCAAGATGGCAGACCCGTCGCGAGATGTAGTGTGCATGTTGGGTGATGGCAGCTACATGATGGCCAATTCAGAACTCGCAACCGCCGTCATGATGGGTGTGGGCTTTACTGTGGTTGTCACGGACAACCGGGGCTACGGCTGCATCAATCGCTTGCAGGCCGGCACCGGGGGGGCTGCGTTCAACAACATGCTCGACGACAGCTACCACGTGAACCCCAGCCATATCGACTTTGCAGCCCATGCTGCGAGCATGGGGGCAAAGGCCACGAAAGTGAACGATGTTGCGGGACTGGAGGCAGCTCTGGTCGCGGCCAAGGGGTCATCCATTCCGGTGGTGATCGTGATAGACACCGATGCTGGGCCTTCGACCGAACCGGGGGGAACCTGGTGGGATGTGGCGGTGCCACAGGTATCGGTGCGCGCCGAGGTAAACGCCGCCCATGCAAAGTATGAAAATAACACAAAAAAACAGCGGCTTGCCGACTGAAGCGAAGGTATTGCATTATGATCCTCTACGGAACCAACCCTATTGCGTGGTCCAATGATGACGACCAGACCCTGGGGGCCGATATCAGCCTGGAGTCTTGCCTTGATGATTGCGCGAAGATTGGCTTCGATGGTATTGAAAAAGGCCATAAGTTCCCACAGACCATTGAGGGGCTAAAGGACGTTCTGCACCCCCGCGGGTTGAAATTCGTGTCGGGCTGGCACTCGACCAACCTGTTGGTTAATAGTGTTGAGCAGGAAAAGGCTGCGATGCAGCCATTTCTGGACCTGCTGAACGGGATGGGGTGCAAGGTCATTATCGTTTGCGAAACCTCGAACGCGATACATGGGGCCGATGATCTGGCGGTGAACGACCGCCCGCATCTGAAAGACGCCGATTGGGCGGCGTTCGGCGCGGGGATCGAGGCTCTGGCGGCGTTTTCGGCGGCGCAAGGCATCACTCTTGCCTACCATCACCACATGGGCACCATTGTGGAGGCCGAGTGGGAAATAGATCGTCTGATGGCGGAGACCGGTCCGCACACCCACCTGTTGTTGGATACCGGGCATTGCACTTTCGCCGGCGGCGATCCGGTGCGCCTGGCCAAGAAGCATATGGGCCGGGTGGCGCATATCCATGCAAAGAACATCCGCCCCGACATTTTGAAACAGGTACGAGAGCAGGGTTTGTCCTTCCTAGAGGGCGTGCGGCGCGGCGTGTTCACCGTGCCCGGCGATGCCGAAGGTATCGTCGATTTCCACGGGGTGCTCGAGGTGGCGGCCGCCCATGGCTATGACGGCTGGCTGGTGATCGAGGCCGAGCAAGACCCGGCTGTGCGCATACCGATGGATTACCAAAGCATGGGGCTGCGGGCGTTGAAGGGCTTTGCGAAACGGGCAGGGCTGGACCGGGGCTGAGCGCGGAGCGGGGGTCAACCCCGCACCCCGGAAATAGTTTTAGAATAACGATGAGGGGCGAGATGGACCTGCTGCGCAAACCGAACGGAACAAAAGGCAAGGTGCATGACATCACGCCTGCGTCTGCAGGGTGGGGCTACGTGGGGTTTGCCCTGCACCGTCTGGCCCCGGGCGACCGGGTTGTAGAGACGTCAGGCGACCGGGAGTTGATCCTGGTGTTGGTCGAGGGAAAGGCGCAGGTGACGGTCGGGGATCGTGACTTTGGCGTGATGGGCTGCCGCATGGATGTATTTGAAAAAACCCCGCCGCACTGTGTTTACGTGCCGGGCGATACCGGCTGGACGGCTGTCGCAACAACAGACTGCACGCTGGCCGTCTGTTCAGCACCCGCCGTCGGCGATTATCCCGTGGCGCAGATCGGCCCGGAAGGCATCACCCTGACCCCGCGCGGTATCGGGGCCAACACCCGACATATCAACAACATCGCGATGGAGGCCCGTGACGTCGCGGGCAGCCTGCTGGTGACCGAAGTATTCACGCCCGCTGGGAACTGGTCGTCCTATCCCAGCCATCGCCATGATGAGGATGATTTCCCCCGGATGACCTATCTGGAGGAAACCTATTACATGCGTCTGAACCCCGCCCAAGGCTTTGGAATCCAGCGGGTCTATACCGAGGATGGCAGTCTGGATCAGACCATGGCTGTCAAGAACCATGACGTGACCTTGGTGCCAAAGGGCCATCACCCCTGCGGTGTGCCGTATGGGTACGAAATGTATTATCTGAACGTCATGGCCGGGCCACGGCGCAATTGGCGTTTCCAGAATGACCCGGACCATGACTGGATTTATCAGCGCGACAATCCGACCGCCTGATCAGCCCGGTATCACCAGATCAACCGTCAGCCCCGGCGCTTTGGCGCGGATTTCACGAGCGATCATGCTGGGGTCAGGCAGGGGTGGACACAGCACGCGAAGGTGCCCGGCATAGTTCAGCTCGGCCAGAATTTGCGCAACCAATTCGGCATCAAATCCGCGCCCGAAGAGGGGGGTAAGCACCATGATCGGGCACAGTTCATCCAGCAGCTCGGCGTTCAGCGCATTGAAAGGCCGTGCCAGTACCTGCGCACCGCCTGAGTCAACAGTACCCAGATCATACCCCGGCGTGACACCGATGGTCAGGATCACACTTTTCCCCGGTGTTATTTGCATCGGGATTTCAGGGTGCAGGTGACCATCCCACTACCTTTTTCTTTTGGCACTGCCCAACCATAAGGGGATTAAACAGCACATGTTTCCACCCATAAGGGTATACGTCTGGCAGCCATTGGCAAGTGGTTGCCGCACCGCTATTGCCAAACAGCAAGATGGCACCGAAAGGGGGGCACCATGACCGGACCGCTGATCCAATCCATGCTCGACGGGGTGCCACTGCCTGCTTGCATGATCGGGCGCGATGAACGGATCATGGCCGCCAATTCGGGGTGTGATGCACTGATCGGCAGCGGCATGGTCGGGCGCCATCACGGCCTTGCCCTGCGCCAGCCTGTGTTGCTGGAGGCGATTGCCACCACGCTGGCCGATGCCACCCCGCGAAGCGTGCGTTTGGTGCAGCCGCAGGCCAATCAGGAAGAAAGCTTTACCGTGACGCTCGCGCCGGTTCTGCCCGGTGATGGTTTTGGTGGTGGCGTGCTGCTGACCTTTCAGGATGTGACCGAACAAGCGCGCGCGGCCCAGATGCGACGCGAATTTGTGGCCAACGTCAGCCACGAATTGCGCACGCCGCTGACAGCCCTGATGGGGTTTATCGAAACGCTGAAGGGGGCGGCCAAAGACGACCCCGCCGCACGGGAGCGTTTTCTGGGGATCATGGAACGTGAAGCAGGCCGGATGAACCGCCTTGTGCGCGATCTGTTGCACCTGAGCCGGGTTGAGGCCGAAGAACGCGTGCGACCGCGCGACCCGGTGGATGTGGTGGGGCTGATCCAGATGGCGATCACGACGCTGCGCGATGTGGCAGTAGCCTCGAAGATAGAGCTTGCGCTGGTGGGCGCGGTTGGTCGCACCGTTGTGCCGGGGGATGCAGATCAGCTTGCGCAAGTGTTCACCAACCTGATCGAGAATGCCGTGAAATACGGCGGGCCGGGTAAACGGGTTGAGGTGCGCCTGTCACATGAGGCCACGTTGCGGGGGCCTGCCTTGCGGGTGGATGTGGTGGATCAGGGCGAGGGGATTGACCCCGTGCATCTGCCGCGCCTGACGGAACGGTTTTACCGGGTCGATACGCATCGGTCGCGCGCGCAGGGCGGCACGGGGCTTGGCCTTGCCATCGTCAAGCATATCGTTAGCAGGCACAGAGGCTGGCTCAAGATCGACAGCGCCCTGGGGCAGGGGTCGGTGTTCAGTGTGATCCTGCCGGAAAGTTGACTACAACCGAGCGAGACGCTCGGTCAGCAGCGCAAAGAAGCCGTTGGTATCGACCGACCCCATGAACATCGCGTTCTTCGGGCGCTTTGTTACGCCCCACCAATCCGCCACGGTCATGCCAAGCGTCAATTCTGACCCGGTTTCAATCTCGACATTGATCAGGCGACCTTGGAACAGGGCAGGATTGATCAGATAGGCAATGACGCAGGGGTCATGCAGGGGGGCGCCTTCAGAGCCATATTTGGCCATGTCGAAGCGTTCAAAGAAATCTGTCCATTCGGCGACCATTGTGCCGGGGGGGTGCCCATGTCGCGAAAGGCCTGCACGCGGGCACGATTGGTCAGGGCCTTGTGCGTCACATCCAGCGGCATAACCACCAGCGGGATGCCGGATTTGAACACGATTTCAGCGGCTTGTGGATCGACATAGATGTTGAACTCGGCGGCCGGGGTGATGTTGCCCACCTCAAAATAGGCGCCCCCCATCAGAACAATCTCTTGTACCCGGCCAATGATATCGGGCGCGCGCTGAAAGGCGGTGGCAATGTTGGTCAGGGGACCAAGCGGGCACAGGGTGACGGTGCCGGCAGGTTCGCGGCGCAGGGTGTCGATAATGAAGTCCACCGCATGGCCGGGCTGCAGCGGCATCGCAGGGTCGGCCATCTGCGGGCCGTCGAGGCCTGATTTGCCATGCACATGCTCTGCCGTCACCAGTTTGCGCACCAAGGGCGCGTCGCACCCCGCGTAGACCGGCGTCTGCGCAAAACCTGCCAGCTCACAAATGATCCGCGCGTTTTTCTGGGTCAGCGCCAAGGGTACATTGCCCGCAACAGCCGTGATCCCCAGCACTGTCAGATCCTGTGGGCTGGCAAGCGCCAGCAAAATCGCCACGGCGTCGTCTTGGCCCGGGTCAGTGTCGATAATAATTTTGCGGGGGGCGGCGGCCATGCGGATATCTCCTGAATCGCGGGCAACAAAGCGGAGGCCGCGTCCTTTGTCCATATGGTCAAAGAATAAAAGGCGGGGTTGCGATAATCATGCTTTGTGCCAAGGGTGCGCGGACAAAATGCAGGACGGAGGCCGAGATGGCAACGGGTCGGTTGGTGGTGCTGGATCTGGCGCGCGTGATTGCGTTGATCGGGATGGCGGCGTTTCACTTTGTCTTTGATCTGGTGATGTTTGGCCATCTGCCGCCCGAGACCGTGCAGTTCGGCTTTTGGCCGCTTTTTGCGCGGCTTGTGGCGGGCAGCTTTCTGTTTCTGGCGGGGGTCAGCCTTTGGCTGGGCCACGGCGCGGGCATCCGCTGGCCCAGCTTTTGGCGCAGGTTTGCAGTGGTGGCGGCCGCGGCGGCGGTGATCACGATTGGCACCTATGTGGCGGTGCCGGAAAATTACATCTTCTTTGGCATCCTGCATTCCATCGCGCTTGCCAGCCTTGTCGGGCTGTTGGTGTTGCGACTGCCGGTGGCTGTGATACTGGCGCTTGCGGCTGCTGTGGTTGCGATGAAGGTCTGGGGGCAGGCGGATGTGTTCAACGCGGGCGTTCTGCGCTGGACCGGTCTTGGCACTCAGCCGCCGTCCTCGATGGATTATGTGCCAGTATTTCCGTGGCTTGCGCCTTATCTGGCCGGACTGGCGCTGTCAAAGCTGGCAGATGCGTTTGGGCTATGGGGCAGGGCTGCGGCGTGGATGCAGGGGCCGGGTTGGGCCCGTGTGACGTGGCCGGGGCGGCACAGTCTGGTAATGTATCTCGTACATCAACCTTTGCTGATTGGCCTGATTTACGCCGTCACATGGTGGATGCGCCGGGCCTGATGCAATAGCAGGCCCGGCAGCAGGTCAGCCGTCGAAATCAATGGTTTCTATGATCTTCAACGCCTCGGGGCGCTGTGCGGCCACATCGTTCAACGGGATGGTGTCGGGGGTGAAGGTGCCCCAGCTTGTCACCAGTTCCGAACTCGGCACCCCCGGTTTCACCGGAAATTCGTTGTTGGTTTCGGCATAAATCTTCTGCGCTTGGTCAGACGACAGCCATTCCATCAGCTTCAGCGCCGCCGCCTTGTTCGGGGCAGATTTGGTCATTGCCACGCCCGAGATATTCATATGGGTGCCGCCGGTCTTTTCAAAGGTCGGGAACACGATCGACACGCTTTCCGCCCACGGCACCTGCTCCGGGTCGGACAGCATCTGACCCATGTAATAGGTGTTGCCAAGCGAGATGTCACATTCGCCGGCCCAGATCGCCTTGACCTGATCGCGGTCGCCGCCATCTGGTTTGCGGGCAAGGTTTGCCTTCAGGCCTGTGGCCCAGGCCGTCGCGGCCTCGACCCCGTCATGCGCCACAACCGCACCAAGCAATGCCAGATTGTAGTCGTTGGTGCCAGACCGGGTGCAAATGCGACCCTTCCACTTGTCAGACGCAAGGTCTTCATATGTGGTGACTTCGCCGGGTTTCACCCTTTCCTTGCTGGCATAGACGATGCGCGCACGGGTGGTCAGGCCAAACCACATGTCATTCGCATCGCGGTAGGCGGCGGGGATATTGGCCTCCAGCACGTCAGACTGTACGGCTTGGGTAACGCCCGCGTCCACCACTTGCGTCAGGCGGGCGATATCGACCGTCAGCACCAGATCGGCAGGGCTGCGGTCGCCTTCGGCCACCAGTCGTTCAACCATGCCCTTGTCAACAAAGGCGATATTGGTGGTGATCCCGGTTTCGGCAGTGAACGCATCCAGCAGCGGCTGGATCAATTCGGGCTGACGATGTGAATAGATGTTCACCTCATCTGCCAGTACGGGCAGGGCGACAGTGCCAAGGGCGAGGGCAATCAAGGGTAAGCGTATCATGAAGTTGGCCTTATGTTGAGAATCTCGGGTTACAAAAGCCTGACAATTTTACTTTGGTCAATAGTTGAGTTATATAGTCGGAAATTAAAATGGATATGCATTGACGTCAGTTTTCACGAAATCCATCTAAGGTTGATGATGGGAGCCACTGACAGCGATCTGCCACTGACCGCGTTCTTCGGCCTTTGCGCGGTTCCACAGTGCGTCCATTTCGGCCAGATCGCTGTCGGCTGGGGTCTTCCCGGCCTCTGCCAGCCAATCCTCGATCCTGCCAAAACGACGGGTGAATTTGGCATTGGCAGCCCTCAGGGCGGCTTCGGGGTCCACCTGCAAATGTCGGGCAAGGTTGGCCATCACGAACAGCAGATCGCCAAATTCATCGACCACTTCGGCGTGGGTCAGTGTCTCGCGCGCCTCGACCAGTTCGGCGGTTTCCTCGACAATCTTGGCCAGGACTTCATCGGTAGAGGGCCAGTCAAACCCCACCCGGGCTGCGCGCTTTTGCAACTTGATTGCCCGTGTCAGTGCAGGCAGCCCCAGCGCCACGCCGTCCAACACCCCGGCAGGCCCCCGTTCGGCAGCCTTTATCTTTTCCCAATCGACGGTCTGTTGGGCGGCAGATTTATCGCGTGACTCGTCGCCAAACACATGCGGATGCCGGGCCACCATCTTGTCGCTGATCGCGCGCACCACATCGTCAAAGGCAAACAGGCCCTGGTCACGGGCAATCTGGGCGTGAAACACCACTTGCAGCAGCAGATCGCCCAACTCGCCCGGCAATTCGGTCCAATCCTCACGCGCAATCACATCTGCTACCTCATGCGCTTCCTCAATTGTGTAGGGCGCGATGGTGGCAAAGGACTGTTCGATATCCCACGGGCAGCCGGTGGCGGGGTCGCGCAGGCGTGCCATGATGGCCAGCAGACGGGGCATCCCGCCATTGGGGTTGTGGATCAGCGCATCGTGATTGAGCATTGCAGTCGTCCGATTTGTGGGGTTGCATTGGGGGCCAAAGCGAAAGGTTGCCCCATGCCCGTCCTGAACAGTATTGCGGATATTGCGCCCGAGATGAAGGCGTGGCGGCACCATCTGCACGCTAACCCAGAAATCGGCATGGCCTGCCACGACACCGCTTCTTTGGTCGCCGCCCGGTTTCCGTGCATGATGGCATAGGCGGCACAGGGGTGGTGGCGTTGATCCATGGGCGGGGGCCGGGGGCGACCGTTGGCCTTCGCGCCGATATGGACGCGCTGCCGATGGCCGAGGCGACGGGGGTGGAACAGGCCTCGCAGCGGATGGGTGCGATGCACGCCTGCGGCCTTGACGGGCACACGGCGATGTTGCTGGGGGCGGCAAACCATCTGGCGCAGACCCGGAGCTTTGACGGCACGGTGGCGCTGATCTTTCAACCCGCTGAGGAAACCGGCGAAGGCGGGGCTGCGATGTGCGCCGATGGCATGATGGACCGCTTTGCCATTGCCGAGGTCTACGCCCTGCACTGTGACCCACAGATCGGCTTTGGCGAGGTTTTCACCAAACCCGGCCCGCTGATGGCCGCTGTTACCGATTTTGTCATTCACATCGACGGTGTGGGTGGGCACGGGGCGGTTCCGCAACGTGCGGCACACCCGGTGGCAGCCGCGTTGGCCATTGGGCAGGCACTGATGACGATTGCCGCGCGCAATCTGAGTGCCCATGATGCGGCGGTGTTGTCGCTGACACAGGTGCATGCGGGCACCGCCCCCAACATCATCCCCGCCACCGCCGTGCTGGGCGGCACCATCCGGACCTTTGACGCAAAGGTAGAACAGGTGATCTGCGACCGGATGCAGGCGATTTGCGAAGGCAACGCAGCCGCCATGGGGGTCAAGGCCCGTCTGGTGTTGGCCCCCGATGTGCGCGCCACAATCAACGACCCCGCCTGCACCGAATTTGCGATCCGGGTTGCCCAGGATGTGGTGGGGGCTGCCTGCGTGACTACTG